>NZ_CM000745.1:4222348-4231418 GCF_000161455.1 Bacillus pseudomycoides DSM 12442 | reverse complement strand
CCNCCTTNTTTTTTATTTTTTACGGTTATCTGCGTATACCGCCATTGCATCGCACATAAACTGTGCTAAACCTTCTCCAAATTGGTCAATATTTTTTATAAAACGTTCATCATCTACATACATTTGACCTAATCCTTTGAATGTCTCTAATGAATATTGACCGAAGTTTTGCAAGTAATCGTACCATTCTTGGATTGCTTCTTGTGCTTCTTTAGAATCAGGCGCGCCATTTCGAAGTGTAGCCAGCTTTCTATAAATGCCATTAAACTCTTCTTGCTTTTCTTTAGGCATGCCAGCTGCTGTCTTATTCGCTTTATCCACAGCTTCGTCTCCCCATCTCTCACGTGCTTCTTGCTCATATGGGTTTTGGCTGAAATCAAATCCTTCAAATTTTTCTTTATTCGTCATTTGAATCTCTCCTTTTGTATGCTTAATTGTCTTATCAATTGTCGCAATCACCTTATCCAGTCTAGCTCGCTTCTCGAGCAGCATTTTCTTATGCAATTGAAGCGCTTCTTCCCGGTCAAATGAAGGGCTCATGATAATTTCCTTAATCTTCTTTAAAGGGAAGCCAAGCTCTTTAAAAAATAAAATTTGCTGCAATGTCTCTAGATTTTCATTGGAATACAGACGATACCCTGACTCTGTCGTCTCGTCTGGGGTTAACAACCCAATTTCATCATAATGATGCAGTGTGCGCACACTAATACCAACTAAATCAGCTACTTCTTTTACCCTCATTGTCATTGTTTCGCCTCCCTTCATACATACAATAAAGTATTACGTAACATGAGAGTCAATAAAAAATGATTATTAAATTATGTGTTTTTTATGACTAAAAACTCCTCCACTCCACATTCCCTTAAAATTCAGGCATAATATATATGTACATATATTAGAAAGCGGTGAAAAATATGGTTTCAAATGCTGTAATTACCAGTATGATTGTGCAACTAGCGATTTCGGTTCTAGTTCCAATTATTGTACTTATTTATTTTCGAAAAAAATATCATATAAACTGGAAAGTTGTTGGTGTTGGGGTTCTTATCTTTATTGGATTTTCACAAATTCTCGAAACACCTTTTCACGTATTTATGCTGGGCAATCCAACAACATCGGAAATATTGAAAAACCCATTTCTTTATGCCATCTATGGTGGACTTACTGCCGCTATCTTTGAAGAAGCAGGTCGATTCATAGCCTTCTTCTATTTACTTAAGAAATATCAAGAATATAAAGATGGTTTAGCATATGGAATTGGACACGGAGGGATTGAATCTATTTCAATTGGGGCTCTAGCTAGTCTTCAAACTCTATACTTTGCTATTTCAATCAATAATGGAAGTTTTTCAAAACTTATTGAAAAGGCCCCTCAGCTCAGTCAAGTGCAAGATTTATTACTTAGCACTCCTTCCTATCTCTACCTACTTGGTAGCTTAGAAAGAATCTTAGCTTTGGTCTTACAAATCGCCTTCTCAATGCTTGTATTATACGGCGTAAAACATAAGAAATATATTTTTGTTATATATGCCGGCTTGTTCCATGCATTTATAGACTTCTTTGCAGCTCTTTATCAAAAGCAAGTTATCAACATATTTGTTGCAGAAGGAATCACGCTTATTTTTACGATTTGCGCTTTCATTCTTATTCGTAAAATGAAAGACAAATTAACAATTGAATCCGAAAAAAGCTAAGTCCATGCGGCTTAGCTTTTTTTGTATAGAGGATTTTTTTCCTATTTGTCGAAGTATGTATGGTCAACTTAAAAAATGAGGGATGGATTTTGAAAAAACTTATCGCAGTACGTCACTGCTCAGCAACTGGACAAGAACGAGATGCAGCACTAACAATTGCAGGAGAAAAGCAAGCACACTTTCTTGCTGATTTTCTCATACAAAATAACCTGCAAATAGAGTCCATTATTTCAAGCCCTTTCACTCGAGCCATTCAATCCATTGCACCATTTGCATTACGAACCAATCTACCCGTAGGCGAAGATGAGCGCCTAGAGGAACGCATATTAAGCAATAATCCAATGAAAGATTGGCTACAGAAACTAGAATATACTTTTACAAATATAGATATTGCCTTTTTAGGCGGAGAGTCAACAAAACAAGCGATGGACCGCGTTGCATCGCTTATTCAAGATATTTTACAACAAGAACACCAAGTAACATTACTTGTTACACATGGAAATTTATTAACGCTCATTTTAAAGTACTTTGATAATCGGATTGGTTTTTTAGAATGGAAAAACTTAAGCAATCCTGATATTTACGAAATTACAATTGATGAACAAACGACAATCCACAGATTGTGGGGAAAGACCGTTGAAAATTGTTACACGAGATAATATTGAACAAGAACATATCTGCTGTGCAATGTCAGACAAAAAAGTGAAACGTGGTGTCGAGCTAAAAAAAGAGTGGCTAAAGGATCGATTTGAAGAAGGACTTATGTTTAAAAAGCTAGATGTAAAAGGAAAGGTGTTCATTGAACACATTCCGGCTGAGTATGCATGGGTGCCTATCTCTGCACCAGGATACACATTCATCAATTGCTTTTGGGTATCGGGGCGTTTTAAAGGGCAAGGCTATGGTGCACAGCTCTTAGAAGAATGTATGCAAGATTCTAAAGCGAAAGGAAAGCATGGAATCGTTGTTATTTCAAGCAAGAAAAAACGCCCCTATTTATCAGATGGCGGCTACTTAAAGAAAAAAGGGTTTCAAGTATGTGATACAGCACCGCCTTATTTTGAATTACTTGTATACAAACTTGATCCAAATGCTCCTTCACCACATTTCACAGCAAGCGCCAAGGACATGAAGATTCCAAATCAAAACGGCTTGGTTGTCTATTATACAAATCAGTGTCCTTATACTGATTATTACATTCATCAAGAATTGGCCAATATCACTCAGCAATATCACATCCCTTTCAAATGCATTCAGTTGACATCGCGAGAAGATGCGCAGCATGCTCCTTGTGCCTTCACGACATATGGAGCTTTTTATAACGGAGAATTTTTAACACATGAAATTTTAAGTGCAAAAAAATTTGAAAAAATCATGATGAACATGCAGCAAATATAGAAAGGAGCATTACAAAAATATGTACGAAGAAGTAATCTCTTTATTACATAAGACAAATGTTTCTTATGAAAAATTTGAACATGAACCAGTTCTCGATTATGAGACAGATCGTGTTGTTCGTGAACGCCTTGGCTTGCAGGGTGCTCCAAGTAAAAGCTTATTTTTAAAATCAAAATCTGGATCCTATTACGTTTTCTTCACATTGGAAGGAACTCGTCTCGAGAGAAACGAAATGAAGGAAATCACGGGGCAGCGCTTATCAATTTGTTCACCTGATGAACTAAGAGAACAAACAGGATGTATTCCGGGATGCGTCGCTCCTTTTGGCTATTCACAGAATGTAACAATTATTGTGGATAGTTCCGTCTATGCCTATGACAAAATTTTAATTACACCGGGTGTTCCGGAATTTACAATTGAATTATCCACAGAAGAATTGAAAAAGATTTTATCCACATGTCAAAATACCGTTTTAGAATATAGAAAAACAAATTGAAAAACTGCGGTAAAACTTCCTTTATTGTTTCCTATTTAGTTGTGTTTGAAGTAAAAAAATCCTTCTTAGTTTTCATGCTAAGAAGGATTTTTTACTATTATTTTGCTTGTGCTGTATTTTCTTTTGCAGAACGTACTTGCTCATCTGCATGGTAAGAAGAACGAACAAGCGGGCCAGCTTCACAGTGGCTAAATCCTTTGCTAAGAGCAATTTCTTTTAGCTCTGCAAATTCAGCTGGTGTGTAGTATTTAATAACTGGTAAATGTTTTTTAGATGGTTGTAGGTATTGTCCAAGTGTTAAAATATCCACATTGTTCGCACGTAAGTCGTCCATTGCTTCAATTAAATCTTCTCTTGTTTCACCCAGTCCCACCATAATGCTAGATTTAGTTGGAATATCAGGTTGCATTTCTTTCGCACGACGTAAAAACTCTAAGGAACGATCATATTTTGCTCTAGCGCGAACTCGGTCAGATAATCGACGTACTGTTTCAATGTTATGGTTTAAAATATCCGGTTTTGCATCCATTAACATTTTTAAATTTTCTTCTACCCCGCCCATATCAGATGGCAGTACTTCAATAGACGTGAATGGATTTTTGCGACGAACAGCGCGCACTGTTTCAGCAAAAACAGCAGCTCCGCCATCTTTCAAATCATCACGTGCAACCGCTGTTATAACAACGTGTTTTAAGCCCATGTGTACTACAGAATCTGCTACGCGTTCTGGCTCTTGTAAATCAAGCTCCGTTGGTAAGCCTGTTTTAACCGCACAAAAACGACAAGCACGTGTACAAACCGCACCTAAAATCATAAACGTTGCTGTTTTTCTTACAGCCCAGCATTCGTGAATATTCGGACATTTCGCCTCTTCACAAACGGTATGCAGCTGCTTAGAACGCATCATTTTCTTTAAGCCTGTATAGTTTTCATTTGTATTTAACTTAATTTTCAACCATTCGGGCTTGCGCTTATATTCTGTTTGTTTTGTCATGTTATCAACTCCGCACAATATGAAATAGTTTACCGTGTTCGCTTCTTTCAATGTAACATATCTATTCTAACGTATGAAAGCGATTTGCTCAAATGAAGATTCCAAGAATTTTTACCAATGATTTACTATAATGAAATATCTCGTATATCCCACACTAGAAAGAGTGATGTTGTGAAAGGAGTTTATTTTCATGCCTCGAAAGATTGCCTTATTGCTTTCTATTTGTTTTCTTCTTGGGCAAGGCATTGCCTATGGTGAAGTGAATCAAAATCAAATATACGAAAAGCGCATGACACTATATAAAGAAACTGAAAAAGATGCTAATATTCCATGGTATTACTTAGCCGCAATTGATCAATATGAACGCAATATACGGAGCGTAAGAAAAGATATTCCGAAAAAGCCCGATGCTATCATATCAATTTACTTTAAACCAGAAATGTGGGCTGGACCTGCCAATGGTTCTACTAACGATACTCTTCCCCACACGATTTCTCTGTTTGGGGGGATTGGTTTAGATGGCGATAAAGATGGAATTGCAAATGCAAATAACGACCGAGACCTTTTGCATACAATGGCAACTATTATAAAAAAGCAAGGGACTTCAGAAGACCGTATTAAAATTATGCTCTGGGAATATTATAGACGTGCAAAAACGGTTGAATTAATTACCGAATATGCTCGAATCTATAAGCACTATGGTCGTATTAACTTAGAAGGGAATGCTTTCCCTCTTCCTGTCCATAGCGACAATAGCTACCGTAGTACATTTGGCGCTGGGCGGAGTTTTGGAGGAAGACGTATTCATGAAGGCACCGATATTTTCGCAAGGCACGGTGTACCAGTAAGATCTACCTGCTACGGCGTTATTGAAACAAAAGGTTGGAATCGCCTTGGTGGTTGGCGCATCGGCATTCGTGATTTATATAACAATTATCATTATTACGCACATTTAGGTGGCTTTTCTAAAGAAATACAGCTAGGACAAATTGTAGAGCCAGGAACCGTTCTTGGCTTCGTTGGTAACACAGGTTATGGACCTCCTGGTACAGCTGGAAAGTTCCCACCACACTTGCACTTTGGATTATATAAAGACAACGGGTATACAGAATGGGCTTTTGATCCGTATATGCATTTAAGTTTATGGGAGCGGAAAGAACGTGCGAATTTAAAAAATAACCGTAGCTAATTGCTACGGTTGTTTCCTTTTAGGTCCTATAATGTCTTTTCAAACTTACTCATCCGTTATAATACATATTTTGTTAATCCTTTGCTTTATCCGATAAAATTTTCCATATTTTTTAGCGTTAGCTTAAAAAACCAATAAAACATAAAAAAGCGAATGATTTAATCATCCGCTTTCTTCCCTTTACTATCTGGCATAACAACTCCGCCGCTTCCATAATAAGATGGTACCTCTCCTTGTACAATTCGCGTTGCAATTGGGATATTTTGTTTTACTGTAATTTCTTTTGTACGAAATGGAATAATTACCTGTAGCGTAACCTGTACTTCCATAACAACTTCAATCGCTGTATTGTTAATTCCATGCGGTTTTACATTTTGCTTAATATCCGTATTCACATGACCAATTGTTGTAAAATCAATCGGAATATTCGGCCCTAAATTACCAAGGAGTGCATTATCCGTTATGCGTCCAAGAGGAACAGACATTGACACTCCGCTCTCTTCTGGAAGACCGAGTGCCTTCATATCCCCCTTCTCCACTTGATGCAAATATTTCTCTATGTATGCAGTAGTCGATGTCAAAATCTCATTTACTTGCTTTGTATTTAAATCGATTGTGGATACTCTTCCATTCTTATCGTTTTGTACTTTCATTAATGAATCCACATCAAACCCTTCCTTAATTCGATCCTTTACCGCTTTCGTCATCACAACCGTTGCCATTTTATGTGTCTGCGTTTCTCCATATTTTATTAATGTAGGTTGAATACTTTTATTCACAATCCAGAATCCTTGTAAAGTTAACAATAAAAAAATGATAAACGAAATGAGTAGTACATGCCGAAAGGGGAGTGGGCCTTTTCGGAAACGCGAAGCTTTTGGACGAAATGTACGCATAAAAAAACCCTCCTTCTTATATCATTTCTATGCAAGAAAGAGGGACGATATATACTTATATCATTTTTAATAAAGCATCTTTTCCAATTGTTCCTGCTGGAATGCCTAGAGCCTCGGCTTCAGTCGTTACCGATTCAAGCGGCGCTTCAAGAAGCTGCTCAATCGTTCTCACACCAACTGCGCGGCCAGCAATAATACCTCGGTCCCCTAACTTCTCGTTTAATAGACCGACATCTAAAGCTCCACACATAATATATCCCTTATCGCTCATAACAGCCAGCAAATTTGTTTTCGGAAGCTTTACGCTAACCGCTATAAACGTATAGTTATCAATGATAATTGGTTCCACATTAACCATAGTTCACACACTCCTCTCTTTCTTATCTTTATGAAAAGAGAAAAATGAGTGTTACAGGTTAACTAGCCTATAGTTTGATGGAAGATGTATAAGTTATCAACATCTCTGTTAACACATCTCGCAATAACTCTGGCATATAATATTGTTTTTCAGAAAGTGTGGATAGTTCTGGGTATAAGTACCCGAATGTAAACATATCAATCGTTCCGACAGTGTATATACGTTCTAACTCTAATGATTCTCCATTAATCAATACATCTTCGAGTAAAATTTTATTTCCAGGAATCGTATCTAATGTAACTTCCAGGCCATCATAAATCATTTTCCCCATAACTTTCCCACGAAAACCAAGGCCTTTCACCTCAAGTTGTTCCATATTTGAACGACGTGCTTTTAAAATAACATCTCGTAATGTTTTTCCTTTTACTTTTAGTGCACATGGATTAATAGGATGTGGACAAATGCGGTGGATATCTCCGCGCGTTACAATTCCTTCTTCTAATCCTTCTAATAACACACCCGCATTGACCATCCCAATTTCCGCATTACACCATTTTTTTAATGCACTTGCTAACATACGGGAAATTTGTGTCTCCTGGAACCAATCAATCGGCAATGGTTCTTTTAACTCAACAATCGGATCTGCCATAATGAGTTCGCTTTCTTTCTCTAACGCTTCAATCGTCGGCAATGACTCTCCGTAAGCTGACAGACGATTTGTACGAATCGCTCTCCCATCCTTTTCTGTCACTCTTTTTGTCTCTAGATCCACCGTTAGCTGAACATGTCCGACATAATGCCCCCACTTTTCTCCACAGCAAAGCAAAGTCCCATTCACAAGAACACCACGCTCAAACAAATGATGCGTATGTGCCCCTAAAATAACATCAATATCATAATGCTCTGCCATATACTCATCTGCATTCTTTCCAAGATGAGAAAGAACGACAGTAACATCAGCTTTTTCTTTCACTTCTTCTAAAATTACTTCCAAATGTGCAATCGGATCTTCAATATGCCAATCCAGCATTTCATAGAACTCTGGATAAGCTACCGTTAAGCCGATAAAAGCGATTGTAACTCCATCTGCAGTTGTATGCAACTTGTACGGTTTTACCCAATTAGGACACGTTCCATCTCTTTCAAATAAATTAGCTACAAGCACCTCAAAATTCGCTTCATCATATAAATGTCCAAGATGCTCCTTCGCTAATGTAATTCCTTCGTTATTTCCAATCGTTACATAATCATATAACGCTTCGTTTAATAATTTCGTATTGCCCTTTCCATTCGTTGCTTCCGTTATACGATGAAAACGATCCACATGATCGCCAATATCTAATGTAAAAACAGATTCTCCTGCTTTCTGTCTGCGCTTTTTCTCTTCTTGTACAAACCGAGAAATTTGCGGCCAGTTTTCAAAATGACTATGTATATCGTTTGTATGATAAAGGTGAATGATTGTTTCTTTATTTATATCCAGAGAAAAAACCTCCTCTCAATTCCTTACTGCCTTTTACGCTATCTACTTGCAATAATCCTGTAAATACTTTTCGCCTTTTCTTGCTATTTTACATTGTACTCTGATTGGGGAAAAAAGCAAAAAGATACCTTTTAATTAGAAAATTTCCACACTAAAATGGATGTATGGAGGTGATTCCTTTGTTTAACAAATATAGCTTTCTCTCTCTGTGGGTTACATTAGCTGGAGTTGTTTCATTTTCACTCAGTTATGCCCTTGCAGCAAATTTAAGTTTTTTACCAATCATTTTCTTTTTTATTAGCACCGCTTGCATCATCCTCGGCCTCATATTCAGCATGATAGCTATAAACAAGAACGAACCAAGCAAATGGAAGTTTGTCGGTATTTTTGTTCCACTTCTAGCTGTTATTTTCATATTACTCATCCCTGTTCTTATTGGAGCATTTGGATTTAGGGAACCGTAAAAGCGCCGATATATTTACGCCCAAGTAAAAAAAGCGCCCTGTAAACAGGGCGCTTCACTTTTAACTAATGACTAATATTAGCACTTGGGTATAATGTC
>NZ_CM000745.1:4153144-4222248 GCF_000161455.1 Bacillus pseudomycoides DSM 12442 | reverse complement strand
CATATTCTTTATTGTTTAATGTACCAGATTGCAGACCTTGAATTTGCGTGATCAATTTTTGGTCTGTTGATACATATGCTTTATAATAGCGAGGAACGATGGATAAAGCTGTTTTATATACTTGATCTGTTACAAGAGCAGGATCGTTTGTTTTTGCTTTGTATACAACAAATACTTCGTCATCGGTCACAAGTGTAGCAGCATTTGTGACATCCGGAAGATTTACTGTCATACTTGTAATCATTTCAGCTACCTTCTCGCGGTTAATGGCACCCACTTGTTTGTTAGATACTTCATGTTTTTGTTTAGAGGAGTATCCGACTCTTGTAAGCTTTGTATTTGTATTTTCTGTATGATACATGTCATTTTTATTGGAGACAAGAACGCGGCTGCCTTTTTCATGTTCCATTTCAGCTTTATTTGTCGAGTAGCAACCTACAAATAAAGAGAGCGTGAGAAGAGAGAGTATCATTTGTTTTTTCAAGATGTATCACCTCCTTCTTCATAGCATTTACTACTTTTCAATTTTTTGTATTTGAAATTGTTGGTTGTTAGGCTTTGTGATACGATAAAAAGAAGAATGCTTAGAAAGGAAGTTAATGATGGAGCAAAAGCAGGAGATTCATGCTACAATGAGCATTAATAATGTTCAATACGAAGTAATTAAAGACTATCGTAACGGTTTTCGTGAAGAAGCATTTAAAGAGCGCTATGCAGAAATTTTAAATAAATATGATTATATCGTTGGTGACTGGGGCTACGATCAACTCAGATTGCGCGGTTTTTTTGATGATAGTAACCAACGTGCGACATATGATACGAAAATTAGTACATTATCGGAGTACTTATACGAGTACTGTAATTTTGGTTGTGCACACTTTGTATTACGAAAAGTGAAGAAGTAAAAAGAATTCCTCTTACGATAGGCGTAAGAGGAATTCTTTTTTAATCAAGTATTTTTTCATAGCAGTTATACCAATTATAGGGCTTTGGTTTACTTGAAAAATAAACGGCGCCCCGGCATATATAATTATTTGTTTCGTATAAACGTAAGGAAACAGGATTACCTGTGAAAGCATCTAAGCGTATCCCGATATAGTTCTTTTGCTGTGCTTCATTTTCCCAAAAGGATAATAGTTCTTTACTATATCCTTTTCCTTGTGCGACTGGATGGATGACAAAAGAGTGGACAATGAGAAAACGTCCTTCCGTTTTTGACCAGTCAATAAGCGTATACTCTGGGGACTGCCATTCATTCAAAATGACGGCACCAACGATTGAATCATCTTTACATAGACAATAGAGTTCATTATTTTCTAAGTGGTAGGAAATTGTTTCTCGCGTCGGATAAGAGTCATCCCATTGGTAAATTTGTTTTTGGAGTAGGTCCGTTTTACACTGCTCATACATATCATCTAACTTATCTAATAGGTTAAGTGTACCTTTTGTTATTTTTAGCATATGTGTCCCCTTTACAAGCAAATTGAAATAAGATCACCTTCAGAAAGCGTTGTATTTGGTTTCATCTTCTGTCCATTCAACTGAATGTGTCCGTTTTTTATTTTGTCTACAATCGCGGTGCGGCTCCAATCTGAAATATACGTAGCGAGTGCTTTATCCATGCGATGAGAGCCAAAAACTGTTTCTAATACAATGGCTAATTCTGTAGTGCCAGCTTCTTTATATTGCATAATCGAGATAGTAGTGATCATCTCACCTTGTTCTTTTTGAAACACATCGATCGTTTCGACATGATCAGAAAAAGACTTATAAATGTGAAGTTTCTTGTTCCACGTATGTCCTTTCGGGCATTTATAAATGGCAAAGCGGTAAATATTTTTTCCGTTTGCGTTATGCCTACGAATGTTCGTATCAGTAAAAAGGGTGGTATGCCCGCAATTTTTACAATGCTTTTCGACTATCGTTTCAAATTCATTTTCATATAAATTCCAAGAAAGTTGTACTTTCTGCATTTTCCTTCACCTCGTTTGATGGTAAAGGAACGTAAGACAGCTATTTGGATGTCTTGCAGTATGAATGGGAAAGAAATAGGCAAAAATAAAAGGAGGTTCTCCCTTAAGAGGAACCTCCGTAAAACATCATACTACAGATGTGCTACGTTCCTTTGTAATGGGAAATGAACAGACTACTCCCTTGACAAAGCACATAGCTTTTTTGAGAGTAATGCTATTCAGTTGCTGATCCATTACAAAGTAAATGTTGGCATACGTAGTAGACGTCCTTTCTTCCAAATAGATTTGTTCATAAGTATAACATAAAAGATTGAAAATTCAAAACTTTGTTATGTATAAAAAACACCAGCTATCAAGGTAGCTGGTGCCATAATATTATATAAGTTCAAATAAGAATGAGCGAAGTTCTTCTGCAATCTCTTCAGAGACAGAAAAAGCGTGCTCTAAGTAGCCAGGTTCGTTTAAATCGTCAGTGCCGATGATTGCAAATTTATTACGCTGCATATCAAGGACAATTGTTTTACCGTAATGGCGATCGGAATATAAAAGCGCTAAATCGTGGCGCTCATTTTCTCCCATAAAGCTAACGAAACGCGTTTTTGTATCGACTGTATCGTCGTAAAGAAAGAAACGTTCTTCCATACTACACAGGCTCCTTTTTTAAATATCTAAGTTTAAGTGAGGCTTATGATCTAAATGGTGATGTGTTTTAATAAAGCGTACTGTTCTTGTTTTGTAGCGCATAACGATAGAATATGTTTCTGCTAAGTCTCCGCCAAGGAATTTCACACCATCTAATAACTCGCCAGCAGATACGCCTGTTGCTGAGAAGATTGCGTCGTCACCAGATACTAAGTCATTTAACATAAGAAGTTGACGAGGGTCTTCTAATCCCATTTTACGGCAACGTGCTTCTTCTTCTTCGTTCATTGGAACTAAGCGTGCTTGCATTTCGCCTTCAAGACATTTTAGTGCTGCTGCAGAGATAACGCCTTCTGGAGCGCCGCCAATACCAACGAATAAGTCAATACCTGTTCCTGGAAGAGCTGTTGCGATTGACGCACCAACATCTCCATCACCGAATAGTTTTACACGTGCACCTTTTGCGCGAACACGGTCAATAATATCTTGATGACGTTCACGTTCTTGGATGATAACCGTTAGGTCACGAATTTTCTTATTGTTTGCTTCTGCTACAATTTCAATTGTTTTTTCAATTGGATCATCTAAGCTAATTTTACCAGCTGCTTTTGGACCAACCGCGATTTTTTCCATGTACATATCCGGAGCATGAAGAAGGTTTCCTTTATCTGCGACTGCAATAACTGCCATTGCATTTGCAAGACCTTTTGCAACGATGTTTGTCCCTTCTAATGGATCAACGGCGATATCTACTTCTGGACCGTTACCTGTTCCTAGTTCTTCACCAATATATAACATTGGTGCTTCATCAAGTTCTCCTTCACCAATTACAACAGTACCTGCCATGTTTACTGAATCAAACATATCACGCATAGCGGTAGTTGCTGCATCATCTGCTTCGTTTTTCTTTCCGCGGCCCATCCATTGTGCGGATGCTAAGGCTGCTGCTTCTGTTACACGGACAATTTCTAATGCGAGTTCACGTTCCAAGGTGACATTCCTCCAATTTCAAAAATCATACAGTTATAACTATAACAAATAAAGCGTGAAAGGTGAATTCGAAAAATTGTCGATTTTTTCAGAAGAAACGGTTACAATTAAAATGTAAATGCTTTAATTTCCAGGTAGGTGACATTCATGTACTTTGTAGACAGAAAAAAAATAGAGCAAATGTTAGCATGTTTAGAACAAGTAGTAGATACATTTCAAGAGAAGCAAGAATATGAAACGGATTTTGAATATTACGCATTAGAGCGTATGTCGCATCTCATCATTGATTGCATACTAGATGTTGGAAATGCAATGATTGATGGATTTATTATGCGTGATCCAGGGAGTTATGAAGATATTATTGATATTTTAATGGACGAAAAAGTCATAAGTGAGGAAGAAGGAAAAGGGATAAAAGAAGTGATTGTTCTTCGGAAAATGCTTATGCAAGATTATATTCAAATGAACCATGAAGAATTATATACAACGATTCAAAAACAAATTGCCGTGGTACAAAAATACCCTGCGAATATTCGCCGTTACTTAGAAAAGGAATTAGGACCTGTATCTGCATTTGTAGCAGAATAAGCGCATGGATAAGATCCCCATTAACCTTTTTGGGGGTCTTTTTTGTCTATGGGAACGGCTCAAAAGGGAGAAGGATGAGAAATGGAGGAAGCACGTACAACGAAGGAAGAAATTGTACAGCTTTTAAAAATAAATGGTGAACAAACAGTTGCATCGTTAGCTGAATCTTTAGAGATTACGGAGATGGCAGTACGTCGTCATTTAAGTAAGCTTGAGAAAGAAAAAATCATTCAGTCGAAAATGGTGCGTCAACATGTGGGAAGGCCAACATATGTATACGACCTAAGTCAAAAAGGAGAAGATTCGTTTCCGAAAGATTATAAGCAATTTGCTTTAGAAGTGTTAGAGGATTTAGAGTCAATCGGTGATGAAACACTTGTTAATGCTATTTTAAAAGCGAGAACGAATCGGATGGAGGAGCAATTACAAAAGCGAATCAGCAGACAAGATAATGTATGGCAGAAGCTTCGGGAAGTTGCTGTTATCCAAGAGAAAAAGGGATATATGGTACAAGTGAAGCAAGAGGGAGAAAACTCGTACATATTACAAAAACAAAATTGTCCATTAAAGGCTGTTGCTGAAAAATATCCACAGCTTTGTTTGGAGGAAGAAAGTATGTATAAGCGGTTGTTTTCTGATGAAAATGTAAAAGCGTTATCAAATATGTGCAATGGTGACTGTCACTGTTCGTATCACATACAAGAGAAAAAATGAACGTTATGGGACGCTTTTAGACAAAGCGTTTTTTTCTTTGGAAAAAGCGGTTAATATAAGAAGGGTATGAACGCTAGACAAAAAGGAGAGACAGATGGATGTATAAAGGCTATTTAATCGACTTAGATGGTACAATGTATCGCGGTGAAGAACAAATTGAAGAAGCAAGCGACTTTGTAAAAGCACTACAGGAGCGCGGCATTCCCTATTTGTTTGTAACGAATAACTCAACGCGTAAACCAGAGCAAGTGGCAGAAAAGCTTGTTCGTTTCGATATTCCAGCTAAACCAGAGCAAGTATTTACAACAAGCATGGCAACAGCAAACTTTATTTATGAGCGTAAACAAGATGCGTCTGTGTATATGATTGGTGAAGAAGGATTACATGACGCACTTGTAGAAAAAGGATTCAAGCTTGTGGATGAAAATCCTGACTTTGTCGTTGTTGGATTAGATCGCGAAATTACATATGAAAAGCTAGCGAAAGCATGTCTTGCAGTACGTAATGGTGCGACATTTATTTCAACAAATGGAGATATTGCCATTCCAACTGAGCGTGGTTTATTACCTGGAAACGGTTCCTTAACATCTGTTGTTACAGTATCAACAGGTGTAGAGCCAATCTTTATCGGAAAACCAGAATCCATTATTATGGAACAAGCACTAAAAGTACTTGGCATGGCGAAAGAAGAAGCGCTAATGGTTGGGGATAACTATGATACTGACATTTTAGCGGGGATAAATGCTGGTATGCATACACTTCTTGTCCACACTGGAGTCACAACTGTGGAGAAGTTAACAGAGTATGACGTGCAGCCAACACAAGTTGTGCATAACTTGACAGAGTGGATTGAGAAGATGTAATAGTGAACAGGCAATCTTTTAGATTGCCTGTTTTTTGCTGAATGAAGGCTGTAATTCGATTTAAGTAGGGATGGGCGTAAGTGTATATTAAAATTACATTCATTGTTTAAATTATAGAAAAAGACCTGCTCACTCATCGTTAATCAACATACAGTAATGTAAATCCGTCAAAATATCCACAGCTTACTGTTTTGAGCACTTACTAAAGTAGGGATTATACAGCTGCTGGGAAGGTGGATTTAGCTGCTGAAAAACACTCACTTGAGTGTCTTTTTTACTTTAATAATATTTTTTATAAATGGATTTGCGAGAAGGGGAAGGGATATGGATCATACGATTACATTCAATTTTGGAATATCCATAGTAATTATTCTATTCGTTTTGTTTGTACTAGCTATATGCGGATGTTAAAAAGACACCCTTTCGAGTGTCTTTTTTTGACTTGAAAACCACATATGTATTAGGACTCCTATCCTATTTACTATTTTACCATGTTTAGTCATATCCGTTATTGAGAAAATTAAATCAGCATGTCACTCTGCGTTAACCTCACTGATGGAAGTTTCATCTTACCCTAATAAACGATTCACTACTTCTTTTACTTCTTCAAGATATTGTTTTCTCGCGCCGTCATCCACAGAAGGGACACTCGTATAGAATGTGTGCTCTAACGTTTCAATTCCTGTAAATTCAAAGATTCCAGCATCAGTTGTTTTCTTCATTGCATCAAACATACCGCTTGCTGTATAAGCTTCTTTTGTATTTCCCATTGTGGATAGTAGCAATCCTTTTTTACTGCTTAGTAACTTTTCAATTCCATTTTCACCATAAGCGTACGCAAAGCTGTGGCTAAATACACGATCAACATATCCTTTTAAGATTGCTGGAAGACCTGCCCACCACACTGGATAAATAAATGTGATGTTATCAGCCCAAGTGATATGTTCTTGTTCTTCTTTAATATCAGCTGGTGTATTTCCTTGAGAAAAGGAAACAAAATCAGAAGCTGCTAATACTGGATTGAAATTTAGTTCATATAAATCGCGAACACGTACTTCATGACCTTTTTCTTCAAGTTCACTTTTTACTGTTTCTAAAATCGCATGATTGAAGCTTTGTGGATTTGGGTGTGCATAAACGATTAGATGTTTCATGTTTATTCCTCCTATTTGTGGATATGTTGATAGTTTTTCTTAAAAAGAAAATATTATTGTAACTATTATGGTTACGAATCGAGGGGGAAATCAAGAAATTCAAATTCTTATTAGAAAATGTGAGATGTGCTATTTTGCGAAGTGTGTTTCAAAATATATTTATATTACAATACAAGTACAGTGTGATAGGAAGATTGGTTTCGCAGCAGAATATATATTTAATATAAAGATAATTAAATGAAAAAAAGGGGTATAAAAAATGAATATCATTGAAATTGAAGGGGTAGAAAAATCATTTGATATTGGTGATAGTAAGGTAAAGATATTAAAGAGGATTAATCTCCAAATCCAAAAAGGTGATTTCGTTTGTATTATGGGAGCGAGTGGGTCGGGGAAAACCACTCTTTTACAGTTGCTTGGAGGATTAGATATTCCGACGACGGGAAGCATTCGAGTAGATGGTACTGAAATTTCATCATTAAAAGAAAAAGAACTCGCGTTGTTTCGGAGGCATAAAATAGGTTTTATTTTTCAGCAGTTTAATTTAATACCAGTATTTAATGCGGAAGAAAATGTGGGATTACCGTTACTGTTAGATAATGTCCCACAGAAGAAGGCGACAACAGCGGCAAAGCGTTTATTAGAGCTTGTTGGTTTAAAAGGGAAAGAACAGCACTTACCATCGCAATTATCAGGTGGCCAGCAGCAAAGGGTTGCCATTGCGAGAGCATTTGCCAATGAACCAGCTATTATATTAGCAGATGAACCGACAGGAGCGTTGGATTCTGAAAATAGCAAAAATATCATTGCGGCTCTTCGTAATGCTTGTGATGAATTGGGGCAAACGGCAGTTGTTGTAACGCATGACCCGTTTGTAGCTGCTCATGCAGATAAAGTTGTTTTCTTACTAGATGGTGAAGTAATTCATGAACATGCCGAAAGTAAAGGATGGAAATTCCGGCATATTCCGCAGCAAGTTACGCACATTCAAGAGATTATGAATCGGCACTTTAAGGTAGGTGATAAGAGCGATGTCTTGGATAATTAAATATGCGGCCAAGTCTATTAGACAGAATTGGCTAAGGAACATGTTAATCGCTCTTGGGGCTGCTTTAGGCGTTATGTTAGCAACAATGTTACTACTAGGAAATCAGTCTGTAGAACAAAGTGTTAAAGAGCAGGTTGTGAGTCGTTATGGTGATTATGATTTGCAACTTGGTTATATTAAAAATGATGTGTATTTAAAAGATAAAAAATTAAAAGAACTGAACGGTCTTGAAAGTGCGGAAAAAATATCAAAAGTACTTATCCCTTATCCGTTACCAAATTATAAAGAGCTTTCTGGCAAACCATCGTATTGGGGCGTGGAACAAGATTCTCCCGATATGCGTTCTTATAAAATTACAGAAGGGCGATATCCGAAAGAAGGGGCGGAAGTAGCACTTACGAAAGGGTATACAGATCGAGAAAATATAAAAGTAGGAGATATGATTCGTCTGCCTTTTCCACCGCATGGTGAAAAAAATGTGAGAGTTGTAGGGATTTTGAATCCACCATTGATGGCAGCAATGGGACATAGTGCGTATTTTCCGATTGCTTGGATGCAAAAGGAATTAAACTTACAAGGTCAATTTAACCTTGTTCAAGTGAAAACATCTGATGCGAATATAAAAAGAATGATCGCTAGTGATGCGAATGAGAAACTTGAAAATATTAAAATAGATCAGCGTACATATGTAGATAAAGCATTAGAAAGATTAAATGTGATGAAGCCATTAGTCTTTAGTTTAGGCGGAATTGCTTTATTTGTTGTAGCGCTTTTGATTATGGGAAGCTTCTTCTTATCTGTAAGAAGTCGCTTTAAACAATGGGCTTTATTACGTGCGATTGGTAGTAATCCAAATCAAGTCATTTTCGTTGTTTTATTAGAAGCATTATGTATTGGAACGATTGGTTCGTTAGTAGGAGTTGTACTTGGTGCTAGCACACATCAGCTCGCAGCTTCTTTTATTAACAAGTGGGTGAATGTAGAAAGTACAGGGCAAGAATCATTTTCTATTTCATTTGAGATTTTATTCATTACATTTTTACTAGGGATTGTCATGTCTGTAATAGGTGCAGCCATACCGGCATTTATGGTAAGAAAAATACCACCAGTTCAAGCTTTAAGACCAGGACTTCCGAGCAATCAAAAGAAAGAACGGAAATGGAGTATCTTCAGTCTTATTGTTTTAATGGCAGGTATCGTAATTGGTTTAAGTGGAACAGTTGTTGAAAAATATATTGGCTTTAATCTAAGTGCGATTGGAGCAATTTTATTTGCAATTGGTTTATTGTTTACAATCCCATTGTTGATTCGTGTGATTACGTCAGTTATCGCTAAACCATTTCAAACGATATTTCGCATTGAGACAACAATTAGTAGCCGAAATGTCATTCGTTATCGTAAAAAGGCAGCTGTTTCAGTCGCAATTCTAGCATTTGGATTTATGTTATCGCTAGTTGGAACGATGTATGTGAATGCGATGTACGAAGGAATGAAGCAAGGATTACAAAAGAATTTACCAGCAGATTTAGTCATTCGTGTTCCAATGGAGTCACAAGGAATTGAAAATATCCCATTTAATTGGCTAGGAAAGATACAAGACGTTGAAGGGGTAAAAGAAATTGTCGGAGCTGCCTCTGATTCCACATCTAAACTTGTAAATTATGACTTTAAAGAAGCAAATCAAGAATGGTACGAATTTATGAAGAAAAATAAATATAATTATGATGCGATGGAAGTTGTGGGTACTGATATTACAGCGTTTCAAAAGGTGACCAAGATGAAAGTTATTTCTGGTCAAAACTTGAGTACTCCATTAAAAGATGGAGAAGGAGTAATTACAAAAGAAACAGCAAAAAATTTAGGGATTAAGCTACATGATACGATTGAAGTGCAAGGGAAAGGGAAGCAAAAACAGTCTATTAAAGTCGTTTCTATTATCGAGAAAAACTTGAGAATGCAAAGTACTTACGTCTTCGTAAATGAACAATGGGCGCGAAATATGTTTCATGTAAAAGGATATGAATCGATTCAAATTATGACAGACTCTAAGGTACCTTTTGAAACAATTAAGAAGAAAGTAACAAAGATAACAAATGGTAAAGATAATATAGAGGTTATAAATAGTACCGATTTATTAAAAGAGCAAGAACAATTGTTATCTCAAATGGTTATGCTCATTCGTTTATTGGTTGTAATTATTTTTGTTATTTCGGGTATTGGCTTAATGAATGCGATTGTGGCAAGCTTACATGAAAGACGTGCTGAGATTAGTATGATTCGTGCCGTAGGAGCTATCCCTAAGCAAATGCGAAGAATTGTGTGGTTAGAAGGTACATTACTCGGTGCGATAGCTGGAATCATAGGAATTGGAGGCGGAGTGATTTTCAGTTATATTGTCTTATCAAGTTTAGAATTAACGGTTATTACAATTCCGTATAATCAAGTGCTATTACTGGCTGCAGCGAGCGTTATACTCGGAACAAGTGCAGCAATGATTGCTTCATCCCAGTTAAGAAAGTTTAAACTAAGTGATACGCTCAAGGAATTATCAGCGTAAGAAAGACCGCTTTTATAGCGGTTTTTTTTGTGAGTTTGGTTAAATCGTTCTATGAAATAATAAAAATTACTTCTGTTTTTTCAGTATTTTTAACTACTATAAATTAACTAACTCCACGTTATAAAGTAATAGTAAGGACTTGAAAGTGGAGGTGATCCATTCATGATTCATAACGAATTATTCATTAGAAACGAACAGGCGGTTAGATTGTATCAGCGTATTATTTCGGACAAACTTTTTTCATTGCATGATAAAGGTGATGGAAAGGTATTGAATGTCCATATTAATATTTTGGCTCAGTTGTTGTATGAAGCATTTAAAGAAATCGATTTAACCAATTCTCCTGTTGTTCCCGTTCTTATTATTTCTAACCCTGTAGCAGTTCAAAGTATTTATGTTCCAGGGATATATACAATGAATTTTGTTTATGATGAGTTCATGTATATTTGTGATGTTGATCGTCTTCAAAATGAGATTGCAACATTAGCAATCGGCTATACAATCCAGCATAGTAGACTTGAGCGATTATTAGATAAAGAGGTAGAAAAAATGCTTCTGTATATGATTAAGAGAATAAAGAAATTTTTGGATATCCACGGTGAGTTAACATGTTCTTTTGAAATTGCTGTTAAGGAAGATGTTTTATTATATGAGAACAATCTATCTCCCGTTTTTTTATGTCAATGGATTGTAAATCGATAGGAGTAGAGGAAGGAGAATGAAAAAATGAGTGTCAGATTAAGTGCAAAAGAAAAAGAAGTAGCCATTCTCGTCTCAAACGGAATGAAGGATAAAGAAATTGCTCAAACGTTGTATATTAGCCGGAGAAGGATAGGGGAGATAATAGCTTCTATTAAAGAAAAATGGAACATTCATCATCGTGTAGAAATTGGAATTCGGGCCTACTATTATGGGCTAATTACGATAGAAATCGCTCCTAGAGAAGAGAATTGTTCACAGAGGATAAAACAGAAGAGTTTTGTTTTTTAATTACAATTTTCGCCCTCTTTGATTGTGTGCAAAGAGGGGAAATGTCATTTTAGAAATTAGTTTGAAAATCTTCTATATCAAGGTCGCATTGTAAGGCGATTTTAAAATATTTTGCTCCTAATTTATAAGCACGTAATTCATAAAAATGATCTCCTAATTCAGTAGCTAGCTTTTTAACCTGTATATATTGTCTGTTACCCATTCCAAAATCAATAATTCTCTGCATTTCTTTCTCGTAGCCCTGATGGTCACCTTGAAGCTTATAGAGATGCGCTTTATATGTATAAATTTCGATATAAACAGAAGGCATATCGTAAGTTTCTAAGATTTTGATGGCTTCCGGCATGACTTTATTGATTTGCTCCCATTCTTTTAAATGTAAGTAAATTTCAATAAGGCTTCGCAATGCGTAAATATTTGACTCTTGCTGATTGATTGCTATATTTATTTTCAAGGAATGCTTGAAGTGTTGAATTGCTGTATCGAATTCTTCTAACCCTTGATATACTCTTCCGTAATTGTAATAAATCATTGCAAAATACATAGCAGGATCGTGAAGTTCTTTTACATATTGTTCAGCTTCTTTTAAGTATTGTAAGGATTCTTCGTATCTTTCTTCGAGATGATATTGTACAGCAATTGTAATAAGCGTATCTGATATGAAAACTTTGTTATTTAACTTGCTATATATTTCATATGCTTTTTTTGAATATTTCCGGCTCACACTTTGGTTTTTAATGAGACGTTGTTTAACTAGGCTCATATTATAGTATAAATTAGCTCTTTGTAAGTTTTCTTCCGTAGTTAATAATTGATTTGCCTGCTCGTAGTATTCATTTGTTTTAATAAAATCTTGTTTCATATAAAAATAATTACCACATGCTATGTAATAATAGGAAAAGTCTTCAGCAAACATTCGATTAGGCTGATTAGGTATTAAATTTATTGCTTGTTGATAAATGGAATCACCTTTTTGGGGTGAACTAGTACGAGCGTAATAATGGAGTAGTACACCAAAAATATGTAAAAGAATTGGGAGTGGATGCATTTCCCGAGTATGTAACTCTAAAAAAGAAATTTCACTTTCAGTCAATTTGTTATTCTCTTTATAGTTTATCGTAATCGCTATTATATCTGCCTCAAAGTCAGTTTTACTTTGCTCTGTGAGATAATCCACACTAATATCCAGTTTGGCTGAAACCTTCTCTAAAAAAGAATGAGAAGGTTTTGCTGTTCCATTTTCAACTCGACTTAAATATGGAATAGAACAAATTCCATTTACTAATTCCCCTTGTGTCATTTCGCGATGTATCCGGATTTGGCGTATCTTTTCTCCTATTTTCAAAGTATCACCTTTTTCTCCTTCGCTCCTTTTATCCACATCGGAAGTTCATTCAACAAATTGTTATACAACGTTTCATCTGTTGTTTTTTCGATATCGCGAATGTAGAAGAAGTTTGCGTTATCAATGAAACGCCCTTCCATTTCGTCAAGCTTTCTAAGAACGTCGAATTTGCCGTTTCCAATTCCAACAAACTGCCAAAAAATAGGTTGGTTAGAAGAGAATACAACCGGTTTTTGAATTCCTTTTTTACAGCCTCCATCGTTAATAAAAATAACAAAGGCAGGCTCTGTGCTTTTTTCTTCAATCGTATATTTTTTTATGATATCTTCCATTACTTGTGGCTCATCATTTCGGCCAAATTTATGAATGGAAGTGTTATTTAAAATATGTTTTTCAACATAACCAGCAAAATCTTTTTCGGTAACGGCTGGTAATCTTGAAAACTCATTATCGTACACCCAAATATCTAATGAACCATCATCATCGAATTGACTTGCTACAGCAAGAACACGTTCAACAACTTCTTGGACAGTACCGTTTTTATAAAGTGTTCGCATAGACCCAGAAATGTCTAATACGAGCGCAACTTTTGCGACAACGCCTGTTAATTTCTTTTTCTCTAATACAACGCGTACTGCTTCTTTTCTTAAAGTAATTGTACTCAAGTATAATCGCTCCTTTTTTTATCATGTAACAAAGATGCCGGTTCTTGAAGTATGTATAGATTACGCAGTAGGAAGAGAACTATGGACCATTTGAAGTGCTTTACTTACAATTTCCTCCGCTGCATATATACCAATTTCATTTGTTCTTACAATATGGGGTAATAAACTCCCCTGTTTTGTTTCAAGTTCACCATGAAGAGGTGCGATTGCATGATTCGCCCTTTCTAACATGCATAGATCAAGTAAGGAATCTCCAGCAGTAATTACGGTTTTTTCCTGAAGTTTTTCTTGTACATACTGAACAGCATCCCATTTGTTCACAGGCTTTGGCACAAAATATAATTTTCTGCCTTGCAATGAATGAGTCCATCCTTGTTTATCGAGCCAAGTGGTGAATGATTGTAATTCGTCGTATGGAATATTGTCACGCTTAATGATGCAGTAGTGAAATAAATCATCAGCTGTTTTTTGTGAAATGACCCATTCTTCATGAGAAATATTTTGAAATTCTGTTAGAACATCTTCTTTTTCCATGCATGCTACTAATCGCTCCGTTTGTATGTTTTCCCAAGTGTCATCTAGCTTACCGTTATGAAGGATATTACCGCCATTGCTTGTAATCGCATATTCCGGAATGACTTCTGTTTGAAATAGTGTAATACGTTGAAACTGTTCAATCGTTCGAGTTGTAACTGGGATGAATTGTGCTTGTAATTGTAGTTGTTTTAATAAAGAAATCGTTTTGTGTGTGATAAAAGAAATCTCTTTCCCATCTAAAGTCTCGATGAGCTTAATATGTTCGTCTTCTATGTTAGCTCGAAATGATTTCCGAGAATAAATGAGCGTTTGATCAAGATCGCTTGCAAAAATCATGAAGACGTCCTCCTTAGAGGTTTAATTATGCCGCAGCACGAATACGTCATATCTTTATAGATTTCTACTGGCACATTTTTTTCTTTTGCTAAAAGTAAAATGTGCTTTAAATCTGGATTGTTTTCGCCCTGGATTAAAATTTTCCATGGTACTCGTCTTAGTAAAACACGCGTTGTTTCTCCAACTCCTGGTTTAATTAAGTTTATATTTTCTATTCCAAAATGCTTTTGAATAGAGGCGATGTCTTGCATACCTTGCCAAGATGGTTCTGTATAGGTAGCAATAATGTGTTCTAGTTGCGTTGTTACGTCAGCGCTAATGGAAGGGAATAACGCTGTGATTTTTTCAATAAAGAAGTTAGATAAATCTTCTGTTTCTCGTTCTCGATAATATTTGGCGCCGTGGAAATCATTTGGACCAATATAAGTTTCATTTAAAACAGTGCGGCTGATTAACCCTGATACGGTCGCGTTTAAACAAGCGCTTGGAATGAGAAAATCTTCTCGTGTTCCATATATAGAAGTACAATGGCCCGGATCAGCAAGCACTGCCATGCAGTCTGAAATATATTCATGATTCTTTTCGTTAAATGTATACACAGATTGGCGTAGTTCTTTTTTTATCGCACCTTTTCCAGTCCAGCCATCAATGAACTGAATGGTTTGATTTGGATGGTGCTTCAAAATATAATGAAGGGCATTTTCATCGATGCCGCGGCCACGAATAATGGAAATACAATAATGCGGCAAGTCGATATTATATTGATAGCGAATGTATCGTTTTATTAAAACACCTATTGGTGTACCGGCCCTCGCTAGTGAAACAAGAACAAGCTTCTTTCCTTTCGTTTTTATAATTTGCTCGGCTATTATACCGGCTGCAATGGCTAGTTTACGTTTGTATTGCTCGAGTGAAGCAAAAAATAAATCCATATAAGGTTTAGATGGTTTATATTCAATTGGAAGCATTTCAGAGTAATGTGTGCCCGATTGAATTGCTCGTTCTCTTTCTTCTGTTACGCTTTCTTCTATGACATCACTAATATCTTTTAATAGAAAAATAGCATCCTCTTTCGCATAACTACCGATAAGCTGTAATGTTTTGGGCTCGGTCATATTTCTTCACCCTCACTTTCTACTAAACTTTTAAATGAAACGATATGAATGAGTGGAATAACTGTTTGTAATTGTGTAAGAAGGGAATGGAAAGCATCTTCCTGTAAATCACGCTCTATAAAAAGAAAGACTTCATCGTAGTCCCCAGGCTGGATATTATAAAAATAACTTGTAACTACTTTATCTTCAGGGCTTTCATAGGAAAAACGACTATGAATAGCGTATTGTACATCACCCGCGTAAGGATGAATAGGACTTCGTGTTGTTGATTGATAGGAAATGTTTTCTCCCATTTCAGCTGCGATTCGCATTGGAAGATACATAAACTCGCCAGTTCCTAAGCAGAGTGTCTGTTGACCTTTTCGATTTTCCCTTAAATCATGACCAATCTTTTTAGCAAAAGAGTGGATACACTTTTGATCATCGGATGAAATGCCAAAACGTCCTGTGTAGTTTATGTAACTGACATCATGGTTTATAGATGTATAAGGTAAAATAGGACATGAAATCATATGTTTTTCTATCTTAGACTCTATTGATTTATAAACTGTCTCATCATGTGAAGAAGAAGTAGTAACAGGACTACCAATTACGTCGATTGAACCGCTTAATAGAGAAATCACATGAATCGTAATATCAAGTTCTTGCTCGAGTTCTGTAAATTGTTTTCGATGCGCATCTGAGCGCCAATCTAATAAAGAAGCAATAATATATTCTTTTCTTGGAAACTTTTCTTGAATAGATCGAATGATATTAAGTGCGGTTTTTCCTGTTGTCATTTCATCATCCACAAGGACGATGGGCTGTTCATTTTGAAAATAGCTTTTGTCCACATAGCAACGATGTGATGTCGCGTGAGAATGTTCCTCTTCGAATGTAATGATAGGATCGATTTGTGAGATCATCTCCCTTGTTGTATGAACATATTTTGCATTTTGAAAACATTGAAACATCGAGTGGCCTAATGCGGTAGCTGTTTCTGCAAATCCGATAAATAATACTTCTTTTTCTAGAGGGAATTGATACTGGAGAATTGCCTCTAGCTCATTATTGGTACTGTCTTTAGAAGAAATCAGGTTAAGAATTTCTTTTTGATATGGATGATTTGTACGATGTAGCACTTCCATATATCTTGCAGCAAGAGCACAGCCTCCAGCTAAAGAGATTGCAGGTAGAACAGGAAGATGTTTTCCTAAAATGGTACTCACAAATAAAAAGCCGCGCCTCTTATTCATTCTTGCGGCCATTTGAAATAGTTGATCTGGTAATAACAAATATGGATTATGTAGCACATCTATATGAACTGTTATTTTATTTAAAATGTGGTACGTGTACGTTTTGTTTTGACTTTTCGGTAAGGAGATCGAAGAAAGTTTGTTGTTCATGTAGCACCCCATAAATATTAGATTTCAGAAGTGTTTTACGCGCCCAATTATAATGTGGCTTCACTTCATTCATTTTGTTAGAAAAGCTGCTTTTCATAACGCCGTTATACGTCTGAGCAGCTTCAAAAACAGCTTTTGCATCTAAATAATCTTCTAGTGTTACAACGTGCAAGGCTTGTACGAGTTTAATGTGAGAAGGGTGAATGACCGTTTTTCCAATTAATCCATTTGCTTGATCGAGCAATACTTCATGAATGAGCCCGTCCTCATAACGATGAAGCATTTCCTCACGCATTGTTACTCCAGCGCTTCCGAATGATTTACGGAACGGTGTTTGCCGAAGCTGTGGTTTTAGTACGCGCTGCCTGTTTCCGAAGTACTCCCACACAGGACCAGATATAACGTATTCATCTGCCTTTCTAGAAAAAATATTAATAATATCAGAAATACAATCACGAATAACAGCAATATCATAGATTGTCGTATCTTTATTTCGGCGAATGCCAAATATGCCAGAAAAGTCGGTGGCACCAATTCGTACGTTCAAAATGAAAGCGCGATAAGAATCTAGGATTGCTTTAATTGCTAGTAACGTATCAATACGAGTTTCTTTATAAATAATTTCAGGAGACTCTAAAATAGGCATCCCGTAAAGTGAAAGTGAATATGTTTCGTTTATATCCTGTAGTTCATGAATGTAAGACATTCCGTTCGCAGGTGTGAATTTAGGAAAGACAAAACCGCTCATACAATGAACGGCGCTACCTAGTTCATGAATGAGTGAACGCATCTGTTTCGGTTCACGAATCCGGATAAAGAGAAGTGGCACGTCTGATGGAAGAAGCCTGTTTGCATCAATCATATGAGCCAGTAGTTGCATTTGTATGACGACATTTTGCTCGGCAAGTTTCACATCTCCATCACTAATGGAATCTTCTAAACAAAGTACGATTGATGTAGCACCTTCGTGCTTTTTCGCGGCAATATCCACTGCGATTGTATCCTTTGTACCAGGTGTGTATAGAGTAGCACCTAATGCGTAAGCCAATTGTTCTTTTGTGATATCTTTGGAAAAGGTTATTGGCTCTTGATAGAAAAGTTTTTTCTTTTCTTCAGAAGACAGATAGGAAAAATGCTTCAAGTTGTCACCACCTTATTTTGAACCTGCGACCCAGTTCATGTTCCATTTGTAATGCCGATCCATTTCTAGGTGCCCTCTAAAATAGTTCACAAGCCTTTGTACTTTGAATGTCTCATCATTTACATTTTCGAGCATTGCAATTGCACATGTGTTGAAACCGTTACGGTGCTCATCCATTTTTACAATAATATCTGGGCCATTTTCCTGTTTTAATGTGACAATACCATCAACCTGTGACCAGTTAGCTACACCTTCATAAATATAAGAGAAAATTAATATTCTTTTTATTTCATGAATCATGTCTCCGTTAATACGTAAATTTTCTCCTTTATTTGAAGCACCTGTGCGATCGTCTTGATCTAAATGAATGTAAGGCTCGTTATAAAATGAACCAAATATATTTCCAAGTGGTTGTACAACACCTTTCCAACCATCTTTAAATTCAAACAAACAGCCTAAATCTAAATCTATTTGAGGGGAGCTATTTGCAGTTAAGGATGAAAAAAATCCTTTTTGTTTTGGTGTACTTTGTTTACCCCAGTTTAAGTTCACTGCAATTTCGCCAAGAGGCTTGTCCGTTTTTTGTAAGTTGATCGTATCTCCAGATTTCTTTAACTCAATTTTAGAAAGGTTAATACTTTTTGAAATAGGAGAAGGTGCAGCGGTTGTCTTTGCAAAAAAATCAGGTGGTGTATGGGATAAACCCAATTGTTTAGAAAGTTCGATAAGTCCGCCTTGCACACCGCGACCGATGGCACCAAATTTCCATTCTCCTTTGTAACGATAGACTTCACAGGCGATTAGTGCAGTTTCGGATGAGAATTGTTCTTTTAGATTATAGCGGAACATTTCGTCATTGTTTGCGGAGTTTAGAATGCGGACGTAAGAGTGAGCTATTTGTCCAAATGTTTGCAGACGAGTTTGTGCTTCGTGAATCGTAATAGTGAAAATAATACGTTCAATATGAGATGGGAGTTTGGAAAGGGAGATGGAAATTTCCTCGTCATCGCCAGATCCTGCTCCTGTACGATTGTCTGATGAAAGTGTAATCGCATCTTGTAAAGCAGATTGCTGTTTATAAAATATAATATGGTCTGTTGTTGTTAAGCTTCCATTTGCATCTAATAAGAAAGCAGCAGCATCTAAATCGAATGCATGTGAATTTGAATTTGTAGGAAGATCCCAGCCGAGACCTATTTTTATATGAGTTAATGTAGGATTTGTTTTTGTTAAATCTACCTTTTGTCCTTTACATAACTGTAGGGGCATTTTGATTTCACCTCTTTTAGAATAGTTAATCCAATCGTAACATGCTAAGAAAAGTTTTCCAATTTAGTATTTTGAAATTTTACAAACTTTTCAAAAACAAAGTGAGATAATAAGATAAATGTAGAAATTTGTTAGGGAATTGTTTTTTTGAAAGGAAGAAGAAAAATGAATATACACAAACTAACAGAGGCAGAAGCAAAAGAAATCAATACATGGCAGTATGAGGAACTATATTCGTTATACAGCTTTTCAGGCAGTGAAGAGACAATAGAAGAACTATTAGATGGTACATATTATGGCTGTTGTAATGAACATGGAGAATTAATAGGTTATTTTTGTTTTGGTGAAAACGCACAAGTGCCAGGGGGAAGAAATGCGAAGTTATACGTGGGAGAAGATACTGTAGATATTGGGCTTGGAATGAAGCCAGAGCTAACGGGGCGGGGGCTGGGGAAAGCCTTTTTGCAAGCTGGAATAAATTTGGCGGAAGAGCAAATCCAACCGGATAGACTTCGTTTAAGTGTTGCAGGTTTTAATAAACGGGCAATAAGGCTATATCAACAGGTAGGTTTTGTAGCAGAAAAAACTTTTGATGATAGAGGAAGAGAGTTTATTTTGATGACATATTCCTGTAGGAAGAAGAGAAACTGAAGAATTGATACAATAGGGAAAAGACTGATTGTTATCAGTCTTTTCATATATCATTTAACAATTGGTATTTATGAATCTAATAAAAGAATGCAGTTGAGCGGAGATGTTCTTTCATAATTTTTGTATGGATGGTTTGAATGATAAGCTATCATTTTTTCTACGATCTAATTTTTCTAGGGCCGACAATTAATTTGATTGCTGTACTTTTCTCGTTATTGATTGTGATATCTGTAAATGCTGGAATGAGAACAAGGTCAATGCCGCTAGGAGCTACGAATCCTCTTGCAATAGCAACGGCTTTAACTGCTTGATTTAAAGCACCAGCTCCAACTACTTGAATTTCTGTACTACCTTTTTCTCTTAATACACCGGCAATGGCACCTGCAACTGAATTGGGATTGGATTTTGATGATACTTTTAAAATATTATCCATATAAATTGCTCCTCCTGTTATTGAATCATTTTTTTTATTACTGAAAGGAATGTAATTCGCATATCTTTAACTAATATTCAGATCCCAATCAAACAGAACCATTAAGCTTATTCATTCGCTACTTTTTAGGCTATTCCTGTTTATTCGTGTAAATAAAAAAATGATAGGTGTATGAAAAAATCTTGAAAAGAAAGAAAAACATAACGGACCATGATTTTTTCACATGGTCCGTTATGTTTTCTATAACATTTTCAACTGAAAGTATTACGTAAAATTATGCTGACTATTGTTTTACTTTATTCCCCATGCTCCGCGCGATGTGCCAAACGACTAGAAGCGGCAGCGGCAATACCGCCAACGATGTCATCAAGGAATGTATGGACTTTCCCAGTTGATTTATCATTTAAGTATTCTAAAATACCTGGTTTTAATTTATCGATATATCCAAAGTTTGTGAAGCCGATAGAGCCATACACGTTTACGATAGAAAGTGCGATGACTTCATCAATTCCGTACAATCCTTCATCCCGTTTTACGATATCTTGTAATGGTTCGCTTAACATTCCTTTTTCGGCAAGGACATCTAATTCAATTCCTGTAATGAGTGCATTTTGTACTTCGCGTTTGGATAATACACGTTCTACGTTGTAACGACATTCTGACATCTCTAAATTTGGATGGTATTTCTTTTGAAGAAAATGAACAAGCTCCGCAATATCATCGATTGTTACACCACGTTCTTGTAGAAGTTGTAATGCTCTTTCTTGTAGTTGATTTGATTCTTTCATGTTATCACCTTTTTTTCTTTTTATTATTTGTATACGTTTTACTGCTTTATCATGTGCATAGGAATGAAAGGCGAGCACAAGCTCATATATATAAAGAAAAACCATAGGTGGCGACTATGATGATTCAGCATATTTATGAGCATTATCAAATGCATGTCAAAGAATTAATCCCCCTTGGCCCCTATAAAAGCTTTTGGATTCGCAATAAAATTTATGTACTTCTTCCGATTGGAAATATGGAGGAAGATGTACTTGTTGAAATGAAAAAATTAAGCGATTATATGAACCAGCAAGGGGATATTACTGTTGCGACTTTCGTTCCGACGGTGCACGGTTACTATGTAAGTGAGATAGAAGAAAAAAATTACTGTTTATTAAAAGGTATGCGTTTGCTTGAACGACATGCTACTTCGTTAGGTAGTGAGCTTTCCTTATTCCATAAACGAGGCGCTTTTTTTCCAGAAGAAATAGAACAATTAAGTCGCATTGGTGAATGGAAGTCATTGTGGGAAAAAAGGCTCGATCAATTAGAGCGATTTTGGCAATCACAACTTATGAATCAGCCATCAGATGTATTTGATCAACTATTTATTGAGTCTTTCCCATACTATTTAGGCATTGCTGAAAATGCCATTCAATATGTTGTTGATACAGAAATAGATGATACACCTCAGCTTGCCGATGCAGCAACAATCTGTCAAGAACGCTTTACCCCTTTATTATGGCAGCAAACTAATAAATTAAAAATCCCCATCGATTGGGTATATGATCATCCAAGTAGAGATTTGGCGGAATGGATTCGATATGTATCGATGGAAAAGAAGAAAGATTGGGAACAAACAATTTTTCAGTTTGTAACGGATTATGAGAAAAATTATGCACTTTCTTCTTTTGGCTGGCGTCTACTATTTGCGCGTCTTCTCTTTCCACTTCGCTACTTTGAAACGATAGAACAGTACTATCTGACGGGAAATGAAGAACAAAAAAGTATGTATCGAGATCGCTTAGAAGACATTTTACACGATGTGAACCGTTCAGAGCAATTTATGAAGCATTTTTATGAATTTCTTCGCTTGCCTGTTGATAAGCTCGGAATTCGAAAGTTGGATTGGTTATCTTAATACGAATTTACAAAAAAGAGACCATAGTGGTCTCTTTTTTGTAAATTATCCAGTGGAAGCAATTCTAAGCGAGCCGCTGCCGCCTTAAAAGATATCTAGCTCCAGCGGCTAGAATGTTCGGTGGCTTCGCTTCTTTCGCCGAGGCAAAAAACGCCTCTATGTCAGAAGCTCCATCCTCCTCACATTCTAAGTGAGCCGCTGCCGCTTTAAATTTAAAATACTTGTTCTACTTCGATAACGCCTGGTACTTCTTCAAGTAGTGCGCGTTCGATACCAGCTTTTAATGTGATTGTAGAACTTGGGCAGCTACCGCATGCACCCATAAGGCGTAGTTTTACAATACCTTCTTCAATATCTACTAATTCAACGTCACCGCCATCACGAAGTAAGAACGGACGTAATTTATCTAATACTTCTAGTACTTGTTCTTGCATATTTGGGTTTTCCATTTTTATCGACTCCTTTCATCCATTTTATTATAATCAAGATACAGGGGAAAATCTATTTTTTCTGTTCTTGTTTTATTGTCGAAATATTGTATCATGTTTACAATGTGTTTTTTCAGTATAGAGGACAAGAATTAAACTTGTAAAGAGATGTGCTTATAAGGTAAGTCATCTAGGCATACTGTTAGAACAGAGAAGTGGGGGAGAAGTAATGGTAAATGTTCAAGTATATGGTGCAAAAGTAATTTGTGCAAGCTGCGTTGGAATGCCGTCTTCGGCTGAAACATTTGAATGGCTACAAGCGGCAATTGGTCGCAAATATGAAGGACAAGATGATAAATTCAAGTTTGAATACATTGATATTCAGGAAGAGCAAGAAGATGCTGAGAAACAAGCTTTTGTAGAGCACGTAATTGAAGAGGATTTATTTTATCCAGTTGTTCTTGTAAACGGAGAAATCGTTGGAGAAGGAAATCCTCGTTTAAAAGACGTATACGAAGAAATTGAGAAATATTTATAATACAAAAAAGTCTTTGCGGTAGCAAAGGCTTTTCTTACATGTTTATATGAAAAAAATAACCGTTATAGGTAATGTTATCAAGGAGGTATGCGTGTGAAAGGGGTAGTGAAACATAGACTTCCAGAAGAAGTAAAGGTCTTAATGGAGCAATATGTGATTGGATTACAAGATATTTTTTTTAACGAACAATTAATTGGAGTATATGTATATGGTTCAATTGCATTAGGAGCATTTCATTTAGAAACGAGTGACGTTGATTTTGTTACAGTAACGAGAGAGTCGGTCAGTGAAACCCAGAACATACAAATAATTGAGTTACACAAAAAAATGAGTAAAAGCATGTTAGGAAGACGAATGGACGGTATGTATATTCCACTTGCTGATTTAGGGAAATACAATGAGGAAATGCCGCAGTATGTCTATTGTGCAGATGGAAAAGCTCACACAGGACATTGGGATGTGAATGCTGTAACGTGGTGGACGTTAAAAAATCAAGGGATTACTGTAATTGGGGAGGAAGCAAGTAAGCTTCCGTTTCAAACGCCATGGAGTGATGTGGTAGAAACAATGAAATATAATGTAGAACAGTACTGGAGTGAAAAAGCATCACGGCCATATTTATTTTTAATTGAAGAATGGGTAGAATCAGCTGTTGTAACGATGGGACGCATTTTGTATACATTAGAGCATAAAACAATTGTTTCAAAAGATGAGGGATTACAATATATGATGAGGGCGTCTAGTGAAAAATGGATACCTTTGTTACAAGAGGTAGAGCGGATGCGTCATAATAAGAGAGCGAAACGAATGATTTCCATTTGGAAGCGGGCACATATGACGAAGAAGTATGTGCTTAGTGGGATAGAGGAGTGCCGGAGGAAATGGGAAGAATAAAAAAGCAGCCATACTACAAATAGTATGGCTGCTCAGTTTGTAGATAAAGGGATTTGTTAGTGCTTAACGTACACACTACTAAGCTACTCATTATTATGCTGTGGAAGTATTCTCGTCTTTACGTACTTCGAAAAACTCATTTTTGCACAGGTATTTAAAAATTCTTTGTGTAACTTGTTCTTCTTGATCTAGCAAGAAGCGATGATCAAAAGCATAGAAGGATTGTCCCTGAATTAATTTAACATAATACATACCCCATACCTCCATTATAGAACGATACAAATCTAAAGATTTATTACTATAATATCCATAAATTGGATTGATATACCAGGTGTGTTAATCAGAGATTTTAAATGGAAGTTAAAGTAAATCAAGGATGTTGGAAGTATGGGGGAAATGAAATTCGCCTCTATGTTTTATGTATAGTCTCAATGGTTATAGTATGTTTCCTTAAGGGACACAATTAGCATTTAAGATTCTATCTCTTTCAATTGACACCGTTTATTAAAGAATGTTTTATAACCAAGTTGTAAAAAGATGATGACAGAAAAAGCTGTACTTCCGGAAATACCGAGTATAATAGCAATTTGATATTGAATGGCGGTAAATGGTGAAACTCCTGATAAAATTTGGCCTGTCATCATACCTGGAAGGCTAATGATTCCCATTCCTATCATGGAATTAATTGTTGGCAAAATAGCTGAATCGAAAGCATCCCTCACAAGGGGAGCTGCTGCTTGTTTCGGAGTTGCCCCAAGCATAAGCGCACCTTCAATGTGTTCGCGCTGTGATTTCATATTGTTTAAGAATGTATTTGCGCCGAGAGATATACCAGTCATCGCATTTCCGATAAGCATTCCAGCGATTGGAACGATATATTGCGGCGCATACCAAGGGTCGTGTCCAATAATTACAAAAATAAATAATAAAAGCGGTCCGATTGATCCCGCAATCATCGAAATTGCAGCCACACGTTTTAACTCTTTTGACATAGGTATATTTACTCGTTTATAGATATTAAAAATAGCAAATGTCGTAATAGAAGTAATGATAGCAATTGTATAAAATGGATTACTATTTTCAAATATGTATGTAAGTACGTATGCAACAAGGACAAGCTGAATGGTCATACGTAATGTAGCGATCGTAATTTGCTTTTCACGAGGTATTCCTTTTAATTTTACAAGTCCGATTAAAATGATAATGAAAATATATGCAGCGGCAAGTTGCCAAATTTGTAGTTCAATAACGCCCTTCAAGTGCGTGCACTTCCCTTCTAATAGCACCTTTGGTTTTACTGATTTCAATCATATCGTCTGCGATTTCTTCTGGGAGCTGCTGTGAATGGGTAATGAAGATAACCGTTTTCTTTTTTTGTCTCGCAATTGCAGTAAACTGTTTCATGACGCGCCTTTCTGTATCAGCATCTAATGCAGAAGTTGGCTCATCTAATAAATAAACGGGCGGGTCCATAAGTAAAACGCGAGCTAAGGAGAGCCTTTGTTTTTCGCCACCAGATAATGAGGAGGCGATATGTGTTAAATCTTTTTCTAAACTTACAATTGCTAGGGCTTCTTGTAATGATTCGTTAGTTGGAAAAGGTTTCTCTGAAAAGCGAAGTCCCATTAGCAGATTATCTTTTACGGTTCCGTCAAAGATGGGAGGTGTTTGTCCTAGCATAACGACTTCGCGGCGTAATTGAATAGGCGGATAAGACGAAATAGGTGCACCATTATATTCAATTTTGCCAGCTGTTGGTGACTGTAGATCATTGAGCATGCGAAGTAGTGTGCTTTTTCCGCTCCCACTCTCACCGATAATGCAGGTGATTTTTTCTTTGTGAATCTCTAAGTAAGGGATGTGCAGGATATCTTTATATGTTACGTCGTTTAATAGAAACATAATTTTCTCCTTTCTGATTCTATATAAACCCATCTTGATTTTCCAACATATAAAACGCGGCTATGGAAACAAAAAAAGATCTCTACTCGTTTACTTCCTTTGTTTTAACATGGCATGGGGCAGGAAAAGGCCCGAACCGTTTCTATGCATGGCTAGATGCTCTCTTCCATCTAAAGATTAGGTTTTATTCCGGTTTTCAATTTGTGCTTACATATTCATATCGTATCAAAAAAGGAGAAAAGTAGAAAAAAACAAGAGCGATAAGCTCTTGTTTTTTAACCATTATGATATTTATACATCCAAAGGATACCCGACTTGAGAAGTCTAGGAACTCGTCCCATTAATGGTTGATTTGCTAATAATCCGAATCCGTGTTTCTTACCGAGAGAACCGAGAACACCTTTTAATTTAATAACAGGTAGTTCATCAGGAAGGGGTTCATTGTTCCAACGTTTTAATAATATTTGGACAATTTGTTCACCTTGGCCTTCAGCAAGCTGTGCGGAAGGTGCGTGCGGAAGGGCAGCACAATCCCCTACAACATAAACGTGTTCGTTATTCGGAATATTATGATATTTTGTTAATGCAACCCGACCACTACTATCTTGTTCGACTGGAAGGTTTCGAACAACTTCGTTTGCTTGAATACCAGCTGTCCATACGATTGCATCACATTGAAGTGGTTCGTCATGGTTGTACACAACGTTTGGTTCTACTTTCGTAATGTTAGAGTTTCGTATAATTGTAACATTATGCTTTACGAACCACTCTTCTACGTATCTACTTAATTTTTCTGGGAACGGGAATAAAATGCGATCTTTTCGATCAAATAAGTAGATCTTTAAATCAGAACGGCTTTCACGAAGTTCACTTGCAACTTCAACACCGCTTAAACCAGCACCGACAACAGCGACCGTTGCGTTTGGTTCTAAACTATTTAATTGTTCATACGTTTTACGAGTTTGTTCAATTGATTGAAGGCTATGTGTATATTCCTTCGCCCCCGGAACGTTATGATATTTGTCTTCGCAGCCAAGGCCGATAATTAAGTCATCATATTCGACAACTTCACCGCCATCGAGATGAACGGCTTTGTTTTCAAGGTCAACATTCGTTACAGTGCCATATTGAATGTTGAGACGCGGGTGTTCTGGAAACGGAATGCGAATATGTGTTTCGGAAATTGTACCCGCTACTAATGCGTAATATTCTGTTTTAAAACAGTGGTATGGTACTTTGTCGATTAATGTCACTTGGACATCATCTGGGAGTTGATTGTTTGGAAGAAGCCGTTGTAGAATTCTCATTCCACCGTAGCCGCCACCCAGTAATACGAGGTGTTTCATGATGGATTACCCCTTTTCTGTTGAAATATCCCCTAATCATACAATTATATATTGAAAAAATATTTTGACTTTACTCACTCAAATTATATCGAATTTGTGAACAAATAACAATGCATGAATGTGTACTCTGTTGTACAATAAGAAGAAAAGTGGGCAAACTGTTTTAATTTGTATGTTTGAAAATCAATATGTAGATAAAAAAACGATAGAAACCCGTTCTTTTAGGTTAGAGAGAGCGTCCGCCGATGGATAGAAGCGGTCAGTGCCCTTGTTGGCCCCATGCTGTGTGAAACCAGAAGGATGAAATGAGTGGAGATCTTTTTTTGTTTTCATAGCAGTGAAGTGTATGTTGGGAAATCAACATGGATTTATATAGAGAAGATCTTTTGATTCGAAATGAAACAGTAAAGTAGCTAAATATTTTATTAGGTGTAATTAAAACAACAAGAAACAGCTTAGTTTTCTTATTATAGATTTATTTTTTGAAGATACAGGGGGGATTGTTTTGATTAAGCCATTAATCGAATTTTGTGTAGGTAATCTTGCGAGTGGCTCACAAGCAGCGCTAGAAAAATTTGAAAAAGATCCAAATTTAGATGTTATGGAGTACGGTTGTCTAGGATATTGTGGCATTTGTTTTGAAGGGCCTTTTGCACTTGTAAACGGGGAAGTCGTACAAGGTGCAACGGTAGAAGAACTTGTGAAAAATGTATATGATTACTTAGATGAAAATCCAATGTTTTAAGGCGTTGCAAAAGAGCGACGTCTTTTTTATTGCCATCATCGCTCTTTTGAATGGAATTGTTGGTGGGATTGGTGGTCTTTTCGGTTATCCAGATCTATCCCTACAACTTATATTAGGATATATTTTTTCATCGCTTGCGTTTGTCATTGGTGTACCGTGGACAGAAGCAATTACAGCGGGAAGTTTTATTGGGGAGAAGTTAATTTTAAATGAGTTTGTAGCGTTTACTGATTTTGCTCCTCATAGGGGGAAACTTTCAGAGAAAACAATGGCAATGATTACCTTTTCACTTTGCGGATTTGCGAATCTATCTTCTGTTGCCATTTTACTTGGGGGACTTGGGGGAATGGAGCCAACCCGTCGTAGTGATATTGCGAAATTTGGAATAAAGTCAATTGTAGCTGGAACACTTGCTAACTTATTGAGTGCTGCAATTGCAGGAATGTTTGTGTGAAATAAAAAAAGGCCCTTTCCGAGAAGGGCTTTTTTCTTACACAATTTGTGTAAGAACGGCTCTTATATAAAAGCCATCAAAACGTTGTCAAATATGAGAAACGGGGGACGTTCTTATTGTGTTCCAAAAGCATGCATTTTATACTTAAAACAACAAATTTTTTTTGGAGTGAATGAGGATGAATAAATTTTCTTTTACAAAAATGCATGGTCTTGGGAATAGCTATATATATGTAAATATGTTTGAAGAGCAAATTCCAGAAGAGGAACTATCTCTTGTAGCGGAAAAAGTGTCGAATATCAACACTGGAATTGGCGCAGATGGAATGATTTTAATTTGTCCGTCTGAAGTAGCACCAGTGAAAATGCGCATGTTTAATAATGATGGGTCAGAAGGAAAAAGCTGTGGAAATGGACTGCGTTGCGTAGCGAAATATGCGTATGAGCATAAACTAGTAGAAGAGACTGTTTTTACAATAGAAACATTGGCTGGAATTGTAACGGCTGAAGTGACAGTAGAAGACGGTATCGTTACATTAGCTAAAATTGACATGGGAGCACCTCGTTTAACTCGTGCAGAGTTACCGATGCTTGGCGAGGGAGAAACACCGTTTATTCGTGAAGACTTCCTATACAATAATCATCGCTATGCGTTTACTGCTGTTTCAATGGGAAATCCGCATGCGGTCATTTTTGTTGATGATGTGGAAGAAGCTCCGCTTACAACATTAGGTCCGGTACTTGAGACTCATGAAATGTTCCCGGAACGAGTGAATGTTGAATTCATTGAAATTGTAAATGACAATGAAATGAACTTCCGCGTTTGGGAACGTGGGTCAGGTGTGACGCAGGCATGTGGAACAGGAGCATGCGCAGCAGTTGTTGCAGCAGTGTTGAATGAAAAAATGAAACGCGGTGAAGAAATTACGGTTCATTTAGCGGGCGGAGATTTAATGATTGCCTGGACAGAAGAAGGGAACGTTTTGATGAAAGGTCCAGCGGAAGTAATTTGCCGCGGAGTGTATGAGTACAAGATAGAGGCGTAAAGATGTATAATAGAACGAGAGAAGAAAGGAAGGTGGATTTCATGATTGATGTAACAGAACAAGCAGCATATCAAATTAAAGATATGTTAAAAGATGCTGAAGATGGAGAGAAGTACGTTCGCCTTGCTGTGCATGGCGGTGGATGTAGCGGTCTTTCTTACGGTCTAGGATTTGAAAGAGAACCAAATGAAGACGACACAGTGCTTGAGTTTTTCGGTGTTGAATTTGTTATTGATAAAGAAAGTGCTCCGATTGTAAAAGGAGTAAAAGTTGATTACAAGCAATCTATGCTTGGCGGCGGGTTCACAATCGATAACCCGAATGCAATCGCATCATGCGGATGTGGATCATCTTTCCGTACGGCGTCGAATGCTGGTAAGCCGGAAGAGTGCTAATGTAATGCTTTTCGTATCGAGATATGATTGAGTTTTGCAGACTTAATCAAGCGCTTATTTAATTCGCTATAAAGGAAAAGAGTGTCCGAAGACGGACGCTCTTTTTTTATTCATATAATTAGTGTTATTGATTGTTAAGAGAATAACCTATTTTATGATGTTGGAGAGGGGAATCTAGCTGCTTCAAAGTGCATGAGGTGTACTGTATTTTCAAGCGGTTCGGGAACAGTATTACCATCTGTAGTAGCTTGGGCAATAACTCGTATTGTATCTCCCACCTAACTTCTTTGCTTTCCCCGAATTTTGAGGTGGGAGTATTACTGCCCGTTAATGCGGGATAAATTCATTTTGTTTATTGAACATGGACGTTGCGGTTATGTGAAACAAAAGATGATATGCACTCGTTTGTTCTATTTACTTTACCGCCGCATGTGGCAGAAAAAGGATCTGGCCTCTTCGAAATCCTCTCGATTCTCCTTAAAAAAGGATTTTTATGTTCGTTTTACAATTTGTATTTGTATATAATTTTTTTTATTAAATTCACATAATGTTCAAACAAATAGGTCTAAAAACTCGGAAGTTATAGTATTCTTGAATTAAGAATAATTTTTCGACAAATAAAGACAAAAAATTTATGGTGATTGGAAAATTTTATTTTATATCTGTGATTACACAGACAATAAGGAGAAATGATTATGGCGAACAAACGTTGTAAATTACTTCATAAATCGTTTAAAGAATTGGTACAAGAAAATAAACAAAAGATATTGAATGATAAACAAGAGATGGAAAAAATTGAACAACGTATTGAACAACGGTATACACTTAATAAATCGGCTTCCTAATTAAGATACGAAAACTTTGTTGATATACAAAAAAGAAGATAATCGACTAGGTGCAGTAGTTGGTTATCTTTTTTGTTTTTTCAGTGTTTAATCTTACAAAAGTGTAATGTTCATGTCACGTTTTTGAATTTCTCCTCTGAAGAAAAGAGATTATGATAACAACATAATAAAAAACACATGAGGTGAATAACGTGAAAAGATATATTGCACTTTTTAGTATTTTAATTGTATTTGCTAGCTTGTTAGTTGGCTGTGATTTAAACCGTATGGGAAAAGATGAGTACTATGTTCAAATTACAGTTGATGGAACGGAAAAAAATGAAAAAGCTGATAATGGTCAGTCTCACAAATCATTTGAGTATAAGTTACCTGCATTTGATAAAGATGGTAAAGAAAAAGAAATGGAATTTACAGCTGTGAAGAATCTTCGTAAGGAAGCATTTCTACGTGTATTCTACTCCGATAAAAAAGGTGTAGCAGCTTGGGAAGAAGTGAAGAAGGACGAGCTTCCTGCAAAAGTGAAAGAAAAATTAGGCGTGAAATAATGAAGAAAGAGTTGGCCAAATGGTCAACTCTTTTATTTGCTTGCAAAGTCTTCTTCTGAAATTACTGTAAATCCATGTCTGCGAAATAAAGCAGTTGTTACACCATATCCATCTCGTTTTTTTTCGTTGAATTCTCCTGTATAAATGGTAGAACTTCCGCAAGAAGGACTTCGTTCTTTTAAAATGATGTATTCTGGATTTAAATCTTGTATTTCTTTCAAAGCTTTATAAGCTCCGTGTACGAAAGCTGTTGTTACATCATTACCTTCGTTGTCCATTACCTTTGCTTTACCATCTAGTACATCATCACCATTGCCTCCGATAATTTCTGCTGATGGACGAGGTGTAGGTAAGCCTCCTAATACCTCTGGACAAACAAGAACAGCTTCTTCTTTTTGTAATAGCTCTTCAATTTTTGCAATGAGATTGTCATTTCCATCGTAACGACAAGCAATACCAGCTAAGCAAGCACTAATTACAATCATGTTTTTCACCTCAGTTCATTAAAGATTATGAAATAATTTCTAATTTTACTGTTGTTCTCTTGTTGATATGCGGGATGATAAGAATAGAAACTTTATATCATTTAATGAAAACATATAGTGAATTTCAAAGTAAAGAAGAATGTAATATATTTCTTAAATAATAACGGGGTAAAACAAACAGGTTGGCTATCCAATGGTGGTAAATGGTATTACCTTGACTCTTATGGAGAAATGGTAACAGGTCAAAAATTTATTGATAACAACTGGTACTATTTTAATGATAACGGTGTTTGGATTGGTTAATTATAAGTAATAGTCTTTATCGATAAGTAAAGCAGGTCGTGGGATTAAATACGACTTGCTTTATTTTTTATGCTTTCAAGTCATCAAAAAGGAGAAATTTCTATTATTTCATGACAACATATAGCGAATTTTAGAGCGTTATCAAACTTGCATAATTTAAAAAAATTCTCTAGTAATTTGTTTATAACAATCTATAGCTCATAACCATCTAGTAATTTGTTTGTACAAATATTACAAAAAAAACATTTAATTCGTTTGATAAAATTGGTAAAATAGTATAAACTATCTATTTTTTGAAAAGGGGAAAGAGAATGAAAAAGGGAAATAAAATGAAAAAGATGATTGCTACTTCTGTACTTTCTACTGCACTATTAATTCCAGCTATTGCTCATGCAGAAGAAAACAAGACGATTCAAAATTCTACTGCTACTCCTAAAGTTGCAAGTGTAAGTAAGGCTACTCAAGCAAAAGGATGGGTAAAACAACAGGGGAAATGGTACTACTATAAAAATGGGAAAAAGGTAACAGGTTGGTCATCTATTGGTGGTAAATGGTACTACTTTAGCTCTTATGGAATTATGCAAACAGGCTGGGTTTCCATTCAAGATAAAAAAACAGGGAAATATACATATTACTATCTCAATGAAAGTACGGGAGCAATGCACACAGGTTGGACGAAAGTAAATGGATCTTGGTATTTCTTCAATAATAATGGAGTAAAACAAACAGGCTGGCTATCCACTGGAGGAAAATGGTATTATCTTGGCGGTTACGGAATTATGGAGACAGGCTGGACTTCATTCAAAGATAAAAAAACAGGAAAATATACGTATTACTATCTTGATACAAACACTGGTGCTATGAAAACAGGTTGGGCGCAAATTAATGGATCTTGGTATTTCTTCAATAATAATGGAGTAAAACAAACAGGTTGGCTATCTACTGGTGGAAAATGGTATTACCTTGACTCATCCTTCGGAGAAATGAAAACTGGAAGAGTTTCTATAAACAACGTATATTACCACTTCGATAACACTGGTGCTATGCAAACCGGTTGGCAAAAATGGGGCAATTACTGGTACTACTTTAACCAAAATGGATCAGAATACAGAGGTTGGTTAAAACTTGGTGGAAGCTGGTACTACCTCGATGCTTCTTTTGGTGATATGAGAACAGGCTGGGTATTTATTAATAACAAATGGTACCATTTCAATAATAACGGTGTTTGGGTTGGTTAATTGTAAGAAATAGTCCTTATTGATAAGCAAGACAGGTCGCATGATGTAATGCGACCTGTTTTATTTTGCTAAAAAAAGATTCTGTCAATGAAAATGTCACCTTAAGGATGACATTTATATGATATGGAAGTTTCATCTTATAACAATCTATGTCATGCAATCATTGTAAATATAAACTTGTATGCTTTTATATTTTCTATCATGCTATCATGGCGTCGCTGCTACTAATTCTATAGTTATCGTACAATTTATTTGTATATATATTGTAAAAAAACATTTAATTTGTTTGATAAAATTGATAAAATAGTATAAATTATCTATTTTTTGAAAAGGGGAAAGAGAATGAAAAAGGGAAATAAAATGAAAAAGATGATTGCTACTTCTGTACTTTCTACTGCACTATTAATTCCAGCTATTGCTCATGCAGAAGAAAACAAGACGATTCAAAATTCTACTGCTACTCCTAAAGTTGCAAGTGTAAGTAAGGCTAGCCAAGCTAAAGGATGGGTAAAACAAAATGGAAACTGGTATTACTATGATAAAAATGGTAGGAAGGTAACAGGTTGGTTATCAACTGGAGGAAAATGGTACTACTTTAGCCCTTTTGGAATTATGCAAACCGGGTGGATGCCAATACAAGATAAAAAAACCAAGAAATATACATATTACTATCTTAATGAAAGCACGGGAGCAATGCACACAGGTTGGGTGCAAATTAAAGGATCTTGGTATTTCTTTAATAATAATGGAGCAAGACAAACAGATTGGTTATTAACTGGAGAGAAATGGTATTACCTTGGACCATACGGAATAATGGAAACAGGAAAACGTTTTATAAACAATACGTATTACTACTTTGATAACGGTGGGGCAATGCAAACAGGATGGCAAAAAATCAGTAATTACTGGCACTACTTTAACAGCAATGGATCTGAACACAAAGGCTGGTTAAAGCTTGATGGAAGCTGGTACTACCTTGATTCTTTTGGTACGATGGTAACGGGAACAAGATGGATTGATGGTAAATATTACAAATTTAATAATAATGGTGTTTGGATTGGTTAATGATAGATAGTAAGCGGGATTGATAAGGAAGACAGGTCGCATGATGTAATGCGACCTGTTTTTATGTTTTACGCTTTTAAATCATTAAATTAAAAAAATCGCCCATTCTGCTTTATCGCACCTATTTATATATGGGGTGATAAAAATGGGAACTTTCTATCATTTAATGAAAACATATAGCGAATTTCAAAGTAAAGAAGAGTTTAATACATACCAGCAGCAAATTTTAATCTGTTATCAAGCAAACATAAATAAAACGGACTTTTTAGTAATTCGTTTTTTAGGGAGATATGCGATTAATGAAAAGCAAAAAACAGTTGGAGTTGCTTGTCCGTTAATGGCAACAATTGCGACCAAAATAGGAAAAAGTATTCGTACGGTGCGTCGCTCTGTTGCCAAACTGGAGGAACTCGGGATTATTGAGCGGATTCCTACGAAAGAAAGATATAAGCGCGGGGGATATAGTGCGAACTTATATGTATTTCGTAAAGCAGCTGTTGACCGTATGGATGACCGTATGAAAATGACCGCATGTGAAAAGAGCCTACATGTAGAGGGGCGTAAGAAGGAAGAGGTGTCAGAGAAGGAGGAAACTATTCTTTTTAAAAACTTTTCTCAAGTACAAAAGAAAAGAGAAACGTATGAACTTGATGAAACATATTGTCGTCATGATATTCCAATTGCATTTGTAGATGCAATTGTTCCAATGTCGAGAAATCCACAAACGATTAATGTGCTTTGGAGTAAGGTGGAACTTGCTTATAAAAAGAGTGGTTTATTAGAACAAGGGGTGTTTTTTGAGCAATTGATTACGGATGAGGAGACTTGTACGCAACTTATCTGTCGTACGAAAAGTGTGGTAAGAGCGTATAAATGTGGGGAGATTCGTAAAGATGTTAGAGCACTTTTGTATAGTACGATGCGAGCTCTATTTTTAGATGTTGGATTAGAATGGGGGCGGCTATAAGAAGGAGCAGGAAGGTGACCTTATTTGATCCATTCAAAAAAGAGTCATGCGTATGATACATGACTCCCCTTGATTAATCGAATTTTCTTACAACAGGAACGCGAATCGCAACAAATAATACAAAGACAATCACTGCGATTGCGCCGCTTTTCATAATCGTCACAATCGGAATACCAGCTGCAAGTGCGAGTGATGTGAATGCATAGGAAAGCGGGATGAAGCCCATAGATGATAGCATCAGCAAGCTCATGACGCGCCCCATCATTTCTTCTTTGACAGTAGATTGAATCATCGCCATTAACGGAACGATAGCCATGGCAATTGTAATGCCGTAAAATGCGCCTGCTAATAATGCTTGCCAAAGTGCTATGCTGAAGTTAATGGATAAGAAGAAAACGCCAGATAACAGCATCATAATGATGCAAAACAAGCCGCGTCTACGATTAATGTTTTTAAGGCCAACAATGACAGCACCAATTGCCATTCCGCCTCCAACAGCTGCTTCTAAATAACTAAATTGAAGCGAGTCACCATGCAGTACATTTTTGATAAATAACGGGAAGCCAACTTGCATTGGTCCGATTAAAAATAGATTTAGAAAGGCGCTACAGATAAGAAATGTTGAAAGAAAAGGCGATTCCTTTACGTACAAAATGCCTTCTTTAATAGAGGTAAACATTCCTTTGTCTGTATCCGTTTTTTCTTGCAATGTAAATTGGATTTTTTGGACGAGTATAGCAGCAATAATGAGAAGCAGAATAGTAATAGTAAAAATGGTCTCATAGTTACTAAACTTGATGAGAATGCCACCGAGTACAGGTCCTAAAATTACGGATGCTTGGTTCGTCATTTGGGTAAGTGAATTCGCCTGTGTTAAACGATGTTTTTCTACAAGTTCAGGGAGAATGGAACCGTCTGCTGACCAAAAGAAGGCGTCCGCTAATCCGAAAAACAAAGCAAACAAAGCAAACGTATATAACGTTACATGACCAACGATAAACCAGATTAGAATTGTTGCGACAAGAAGTGCACGAATGATATTTGAGTAAAACATAATATTTTTTTTCGGAAATTTATCTGCGACAGCTCCGCCGACAATCATAAAGATAAGTCTTGGGACGCTAAGTGCAACAAAGACAACACCTAGTGAAGCTTCGAGATTTAATGTTTTCGCTATGTACCATGTTTGGGAAAAGGTAAAAAAAGCTAAAGCAAAGCTTGAAAATAGAGTAGCTGCCCAAAGAAATAGGAAGTTTGTATTTTGTAGTAAAGGTGTCCCGCCTTCTGTTGGAGCAGATTTGTTTTGTTGTAGTTCCTCCATATTGCTTCCTTTCTATGTAACAATTTTGAGTGGATATAAAATCCTGTTAACACTCGTTTTATACAGTTTCTAATATTTCTATACTGCACTTTTTCATTGTAGACAATAATAGCACATTTGCCCAGTGGATTTTTTAAGGCAAAAAAATAAAAAGATGCGAAAGCACCTTCTTATTATATGGTTTAGGCTAATGCAATATAGATATCAACTTGCACATTATTTGGATCCATCGCTCGTTCATCATACAATTCAAAGTCTGTTGTGAAAGCACGTTTGTTTTCTTTCGACCACTTCCAAATGTCTTGCCATGTTTCTACGATGACCTCTGATACTGGGCCTTTGCGAGTCGTAAATACCGCATATGTCTGGGCAGGTATTGTGAGAGATGTCATATTTTCAGGGATTGTGTCTAATGAAGAGACTGGCATACCGATTGTATATGTATAGGCTCCAGTTTCATCGGACTCATAGTTTGAATACAATGCTAGTGTTTCGCTTTGCTTCCTTTTGTTAGGAATTTGATCTGTTATTTGACCTTGGCAGTAGTCGGTCCATAGCTTGGGGATCTTTCCTTCAGTGGACATTTCAATTTCATTTTTTGTTGTAGCGGAGATGCCAATCGCTTGGAAAGCTTCTTTTTTAATAATCTTTGGTTGACTCATGTTTTATACTCCCCCTTTTCAAATAAGAACAAATGTTCTTATTTGATTGTACCATAATTATACAGATGAAGGGAAGAGGGAGATTTGTTTATCGAGGGGAACTTTTTTTGCTAGGGCAGAAAAAGGAGAATCCCCCACTTCAAAGCTCGTGTAGAGGGAGGTGTGGGTAGTTCAATAATTTGGAAGAAATGTTGCAGCAACAAAGTCCGCCATTCATACGATGACAAAATCGCTCGCTATTGCATTGGTACCTGACATTAGAGTAAACAGTATTGCTCCTGGTGCAGTTCATACGAGATGGTGGTCAGGTAATGAAGATAAGATGTACCAACTTGCGGGAACCTTGCCGCTTAACAGAATTTCAACACCAGAAGATAGTGCAGAAGCAGTCTTGTTTCAATTGACTCAAGAATCTATTACAGGACAAATATATACAATTGATAATAGACAGACGCTTTAAAATTATAAAGTATCTTAGCGTAATAAAATTCACCTAATGAGGTTTTTATCTATAGAATAAAGAAGCCGCAATTTCTGCTTTAGAAATTGCGGCTTTGCTATCATACTTATGGATTAAAACATACTAGAGCTATGCATTGGTTGTAGTTTTGCATTTGGATCGAAGTAAGCTTTTGCATTGTTTACTGCTGTTGGTGCTTCACCGAAGCCACATGCAATCAGCTTTACTTTTCCTTCATATGTACAAATGTCACCAGCTGCGTAAATACCAGGGATGTTCGTTTCCATTTTAGAGTTTACAACGATGCTGTTCTTTTGAATGTCTAGGCCCCAGTTTTTAATTGGACCAAGAGAAGAGACGAAGCCGTAGTTTACGATGACATCATCAACGTCAATAACAACTTTTTCTTCTGTTTTTACATGTTGCAGAACAACTTGTTCAATCTTGTCTTCACCAATTAATTCAACTGGAACATAAGGTGTTTTTACGTCTGCACGAGAGTTCGTTAAGTTTTCTACGCTGTGCTCATGAGCACGGAATTTATCACGGCGATGAACGATTGTTACTTGTTCAGCGATTGGCTCTAGCATCATTGTCCAGTCCACTGCAGAGTCACCGCCGCCAAATACAACGACGCGTTTTCCAGCGAATTTATTCATATCATCAACGAAGTAGTGTAAGTTTTTCTTTTCAAATTTCTCTACACTATCTAGTTCTAATCGGCGTGGTTGGAAGGCACCATTACCAGCTGTAATAATGACAGATTTAGAATAGTGTGTTCCTTTATTTGTTACAAGCTTAAATACGCCATCAGCTAGCTTTTCAAGTGTATCAACTGCTTCTTCTAAGCAAACAGTCGGTTCAAACTTTTTCATTTGTTCTTTTAAATTATCAACAAGTTCTTGCGCGCGTACTTTCGGGAATCCCGCTACGTCATAAATATATTTTTCAGGGTATAGTGCGGATAATTGTCCTCCAAGCTGCGGTAAGCTTTCAATAATTTTTACACTTGCCTGTCTCATTCCGCCATAAAACGCTGTGAATAATCCTGTTGGACCTCCACCGATAATCGTTATGTCGTAAACTTTTTGAATTTCTGTCACTATTTATTCCCCCTATAGATGGAATTTCGATATTGATTCCATATATTGTTCATATGTATACGGAAATCCTGCAAATAAGATTGCACTTTACAATAAAAATGATACCATATTTCAGTTTAGAATACTGCAAGAAATGACTGAATTATATGTAAGCTTGTGCATAGATAGGATGGAAATGTATAAAATATACCAAGTAGGAAAATACATGAAAAAAAGGCTGAAAAACCCTTGAAAACGCTATGTTATTTTAAAATATTGATAATTCTCTAGGTGCTTGAATTCTGAAATAAAACCGACTAATATAGGAAAGTATTATGTTAATTTTTTATGACAAATTTCGTAAGATTTTTTGAACACGTTTTGTTATGGTTAAGAATGTGAGGAATTCCACATTCTTGACAAAATAAGTGTTTAATACTTTGGTCTTATACTTATTTACTATTATATAAAGAAAAGGGTTGTGATTTAGTGAAAACTCCAAAAATCGTAGTTTTGGGTGCAGGTTATGGTGGGATGATTACGACTGTTCGTCTACAAAAAACATTATCTGTAAGTGAAGCTGAAATTACGTTAGTAAACAACAACAGCTATCACTACCAAGCAACTTGGTTACATGAAAGTGCAGCTGGCACATTACATCATGATAAAATCCGTCTCGACATTCAAGACGTTATTGATACAAATAAAGTAAACTTTGTACAAGATACAGTTGTAGAAATTAAAGCAGCTGAAAAACGCGTTATCTTAAAAAATGCTGAGTTAGAGTATGATTATTTAGTAATTGGTCTTGGGTTCGAGTCTGAAACATTTGGCATTAAAGGACTGAAAGAGCATGCATTCTCTATTACTAACATTAATGCCACTCGCCAAATTCGTGATCATATGGAATACAAGTTCTCTCAATATGCGACTGAAAAGCGCGATGAGTTAGTGACAATCGTTGTTGGTGGTGCAGGATTTACAGGTATCGAGTATGTAGGTGAGCTTGCAAACCGTATTCCTGAACTTTGCAAAGAGTATGATGTTCCACGTGAAAAAGCACGTATTATCTGTGTGGAAGCTGCTCCGTCGGCACTTCCTGGCTTCGATCCAGAATTAGTTGAGTACGCTGTAAAACAGTTAGAGAAAAAAGGTGTAGAATTCCGTATCGGCACGGCAATTAAAGAAGCAACTGAAGAAGGTATTCTAGTTGCGAACGGTGACGACGTAGAATTACTTAAATCTGAAACGGTTGTTTGGGCTGCGGGTGTTCGTGGTAATGGTATTGTGGAAGAGTCTGGTTTTGAAGCAATGCGCGGACGTATTAAAGTTGATGAGTATATGCACGCTCCAGGCCATGAAGATGTATTCATGGTTGGTGACGCAGCGTTAATTATTAATGAAGAGATTAACCGTCCATATCCTCCAACAGCACAAATTGCAATTCAACAAGGTTACAACATCGCACATAACTTATCCGTGTTAATTCGCGGTAAAGGCGAAATGAAAAAATTCGTGTTCGATAACAAAGGATCTGTATGTTCATTAGGACATGACGATGCAATGGGCGTTGTTATGGGTAAAAAGTTAACGGGATGGAAAGCTTCCTTCATGAAGAAAGTAATCGACAACCGTTACTTATTCTTACTTGGTGGACCTTTATTAGTTCTTAAAAAAGGTAAATTGAAGTTCTTTTAATATATAAATACAAATAGTAGAAAAAAGCAGAAACGGCTATGAGTCGTTTCTGCTTTTTTCATGTAATACAAGTTTTTCTTAAAGTTCTGTTTCAACGAACATTCAGTGTATAAGTGGACATTTTGTTTGATCGAAAAGCAACAAAAAACCAAATTATATTTGTGAGTGATACCGCCGAGCAAAAAATGATGACTCCTAAGACGGAAGAAAGGCTATAGTCATTTACGCGCATTATAATAAATACGGATGCAAGTATCACAAGATTTATGAATAGTCCCATACCGCAAAGAACTGCCATGATGAATCTCATTACCTTTATTCCTGCTATATAAAGAAGTAGAGGTACGACATAAAATACTAAAATCTCGCCGATTGATGTCCACATCCCTAAAGAGTTAAATTTATTTGCATTAGATCCTAAATCTGAGAGTGGAGAAAGGGAAGCTGAGACTAATACAGAGCAGAAGAGTAATGCAGAAACTAAGGTTACGAATACAATACCGGATTTCTTTGATTGATTTCTCATAATTTTTCACACTCCTTTCTCAATGATTATTTGCGGAGCAGCATCCAAAGAAGAACTTTGAAGAAATTCAAGGTGTTTTTTACAAAGAATTCCTACCCTATATTCTCATTATATCAAATATATGGAAAATGAGTTAACTCCATAAGGAATAAGGAAGATTATATTATTCTTACTGAAAAATATAGTATAATACATAGAAAAGAATGAATATTCTGTTGTTTCAGCTGAAAGGAGTTTTACATCATGGGGAAGCGTGGGAATGTTTGGCTAGCTGTAAGTGGACTTGTAGCCACAAAAGATGGTCGCTGGCTCTTCGTTAAGAAAAAATACGGAGGCTTAAAAGGGAAATGGTCATTGCCCGCTGGTTTCGTAAATGAGGGCGAAACAATTGACCAAGCTGTTAAGCGTGAAATTTTAGAAGAGACAGGTATTGTTGCACATGTAAAAGGAGTGATTGGCATTCGTTCTGGTGTCATACGTGATGAGATTAGTGATAATATGATTATTTTTCTACTGGAACCAGAAGGAGAAAAAGTTATTGTTCAAGAAGATGAGCTGTTTGAAGTAGCGTTTTTAAATCCTAATGATATTGCAGACGATCAAAATACTTCTATATTAGTTCGATATTTATTAGAAGGGAATACGGCACAGCTTCTTGAGATGGATGCAACATTAAATCCAGGAGATCAATTTGGATATACATCTTATCATGTATTTACGGCAGGGGATAAGAAATAGAAGGAGTGGGGAAACATGAGTATTCCAGTATTACTAATTTCAATGATGCTGTTTTTTATTTTATTTTTTGGAATTGGATTTTTACTCAATATGATTTTACGTGCTACTTGGGTGATGGTTATCATTTATCCGATTGTTTGTATACTGATCATTAATAAAGCAGGTGTCTGGGATTACTTTTCAAAACCGAAAGAAACATTTTCTTCATTTGGAACAAGTGTCTCGCATCTTGGACAAGCCGATCTTTTTATTTTATCAACTGGATTAATCGGGGCAATTTTGTCTGGTGTTGTGATAAAGAAACTACGTCAAAGCGGGTATCAAATGTTTTAATCTCCAGTTTTCTGGGGATTATTTTTTTGCATATTTCTACATCATATGGGGAATGACTAACGATGAAGGAGTGTGGAATATTAAAATGTTAAAACGATATGGTATTCGCATTATGATGACTTGTTTACTTGTAGCAGCATTATGTGTGACATGGCAAGCGTTCACAGGAGTCTCTCTACTAGAGGTTGTAAAAACATATCAAGAAGGCAATGTAAAAGAAGTACATGCAGCAGAAAGAGGGCAACAAGTTGTTCCGAGTAAAGAAGTGATAAATGCTTTAGAACAGGGAAAAGACTGGTCTAAATATCGTGTAATGGAAATGACAGCAACTGGTTATACGTCAGGGATAGAATCAACCGGTAAAAGACCTGGGCATCCGGAGTATGGCATTACATATTCAGGTGTGAAGGCAAAAAGGGATATATATTCTACAATCGCAGCTGACTTACGTGTGTTTCCGATTGGGACCATTCTTTTTGTACCAGGCTATGGATATGGTGTGGTAGCAGATAAAGGCGGAGCCATAAAAGGAAATAGACTCGATTTATATTATGAAACTGTTCAGGATGTATATAGTGAGTGGGGCAAGAAAAAAGTAAATGTATATGTAGTGAAAATGGGGAGCGGTAAGTTAACAGAAGAACAGTTAACGATGCTCAATCAAGATGAAACGCTGCAAGTATTCCGCGGTCAATATTTGAAACAGAAATAGTCTAGTGAGATTGACACTAGACTTTTTTATTTGTCTTCATTCACAATATAAGAAAAACGAGGTGCGGAAGTGGAAGACTATCCTTTGGCGTATTATGAGTTTTTCGTGAAATATAATGAAGAAGATTATTATACGTGCCATGATTTACTCGAAGAAATGTGGCTAGAAGAGCGGAGCAATTTATTTTTAAAAGGCTTATTACAGATGGTAGTTGCTCAGTATCATTACAGCTATGGAAATGTAAAAGGAGCGCGGCTTATGTTGGAAGTGGCGGAGCAATATTTGAGGCCGTACTGCCCTTTGTATTGGAATTTAGATGTGAACGGAGTCGTGGTATTTATTCAAAGTTGCCGGAAAATCATACCTGAAAAGGTAGAGAAAGTCCCATATGAACAAATACATAATTTACCGTCATTACCGGAGCACATTCTATATATGAAGTGAAAGAGAAGTTAGAATTATCGCATTTTAGGGAAAATGCAGTTATAATGACAATAGAGAAATCTAGGGGGGCTGAACATGTTTCAAGTACAAAAAGAATTAGCAAGCCATGAAGCAGTAATCGTTGCTTTATTTGAAGAAGAGAAAACGAGCGGCTTTGTACAAGAATTGGACAAAGCATTTGAAGGACAATTACAAGTTTTATTAGAAGAGAAAGAGCTTAGTGCAAAGAAAAAATCCATTTCCAAACTACATAGCTTAGGAAAAACAAATGTAAAACGCTACTATTTTGTCGGTCTTGGCAAAAAAGAAGCATACTCAACAGAAACATTACGTACTTCACTTAGTAAAGCATTTAAAACATTAAAAGCTGACAAAGTAAAAGATGCAGCAATTTTACTTGATTCTTTCGTAACTGATAAGTTAGACGCAATTGATGTTGCGCATATTGCCAATGAAGTATCTTGCCTTGGTACATATGATTTACAAACATATAAAACGGACAAAAAAGAAAGTGTAGAGTTAGAAAACTTTACGGTTATTACAGCAGAAGATGCAAAAGAAATCGAAGCTGCATTAACAGTAGGGTATGTGCATGGACGTGCGACAAATTCAGCTCGTACACTTGTAAATATGCCGCCAAACGTATTAACAGCAACAAAACTTGCAGAGTATGCAGTTGAATTAGCTGAGAAATATGATATGGATTATAAAGTACTTGAGAAAGAAGAGATGGAAGAGCTTGGTATGGGTGCATTACTTGCAGTAAACCAAGGTTCTACAGAGCCACCAAAAATGATTGCTCTTATTTATAAAGGAAAAGAAGAGTGGACGGATGTTATCGGATTTGTGGGAAAAGGGATTACATATGATACAGGGGGCTACTCTTTAAAACCACGTGAAGGTATGGTTGGCATGAAAGGTGATATGGGCGGCGCTGCAGCTGTTCTTGGGGCAATGGAAATTATCGGAGAACTTCGCCCAGAACAAAACGTAGTTGCTGTTATCCCATCAACAGATAATGTTGTGAGCGGTACAGCATTTAAGCCAGATGATGTGATTACATCTATGAGCGGTAAAACAATTGAAGTATTAAATACAGATGCAGAAGGCCGTCTAGCATTAGCTGATGGTATTACGTATGCGAAGAAACTTGGTGCGAACTATCTTGTTGATATTGCAACGTTAACAGGCGGTGTCATTGTAGCGCTTGGAAACCATACAACGGGTGCAATGACAAACAATGAAACATTGTTTGAACAAGTGCTAGAAGCATCGATGGAAACAGATGAGCCGATTTGGCAATTACCGATTTTCGAGCGCGATAAAGAGCGTGTTCGTAACAGTAAATTCGCAGATTTAAATAACTCACCAGGCCGTGAAGGTCATGCGGTAATGGCGGGAACATTCCTTGGTGAGTTTGCAGAAGAAACGCCATGGGTACATTTAGATATCGCTGGAACTTCTGATACAACGAGTGCACATGATTTGGGGCCAGCAGGAGCAACAGGTGCAATGGTTCGTACACTTGCAACACTGGTTGACCGTTTTGGAGAAGAATAAGAGGTTTTTGAAAAGGCAGCGGATTACGCTGCCTTTTCTTATAAAGAAATGGTATATAACGTTCCGTTTAACGCAAAAGATGTGCGGCCTGTTTCTTCAGAGACAACTAATATGAGTGCATCGCTTTTTTCAGATAAACCTATTGCAGCTCGGTGGCGTGTTCCAAGTTTTGAATCAATCTCTATATTTTTTGTTAAAGGGAGAATGTTCGCTGCTGAAACAATATGATTACTTCTAATGAGAATAGCTCCGTCATGAAGAGGATTTCCTGGATAAAAGATAGATTCCAGTAGTGGAACGGTTAAATAAGCTTCAAGTCTTGTTCCAGTTTGAATAAGGGAATCAAGTGAATCATTTCTTTCTACAACAATTAAGGCACCATGTTTCCTATCACCTAAATGATGAATTGCTGTTGTAAGGGGAGCGTAACCTGATGTAAATGGTGATAAATATGCCTTTAAATAATAAGAAGCTGCTAGGGTTTGAACATTGCTTAGTAGATGATGAATTTCTTCCATTTTACATAAAATGCACTCACCGTCTTGTTCAACCGTTTGTTTCATGCTCCGTAATTCCGCTTCTACAACCTCAATCATTTGTTTCGTTTTTATTTTTAACTCGTCTGATAATCCCCATTCTTCCATTTTTCTCACCTTTTTGTTTGAATTATATAGCATTAGTGTGTGCAAATCACAATAGTAAAATCCTGCTATACTTTAAAATATATTGAGATACTTGTCGTTTTTTTCATATAATGTAGTTATGACATGCGAGAGGAGATAAGAAAATGGATTGGAAACAAGAATATAGTCGCTGGCTTTCCTATGTAAACTTAGATGCAGAACTAAAAGAACAGCTAGAAAATATGAAGCAGGATGAAAAGAAAATAGAAGATAGCTTCTATAAAAACTTAGAATTCGGTACAGGTGGTATGCGCGGAGAACTTGGTGCTGGTACGAACCGTTTAAACGTATATACAGTTCGAAAAGCAACAAAAGGATTGGCGCACTTTATTGAAAAATTAGGTGAAGAAGCGAAGAAACGTGGCGTTGTTGTCGCGTATGATTCTCGTCATAAATCACCTGAATTTGCAATGGAAGTAGCAGCTACCCTTGGTGCGCATGGCATTACAACATATGTATTTGAAAGTTTACGCCCAACGCCAGTACTTTCTTTCGCAGTGCGTTATTTACATACAGTAAGTGGAATCGTTCTTACGGCAAGTCATAATCCACCTGAATATAACGGTTATAAAGTATATGGAGAAGATGGTGGACAATTGCCTCCGAAAGAAGCAGACGAATTAATTAGCTACGTAAATGAAGTAGAAGATGAATTAACAGTAGAAGTTGCTGATGTGGAACAATTGAAAGCGGATGGCTTATTACATATCATTGGACAAGAAGTAGATGATGCATATTTAGAACAGTTAAAAACAGTCATCATCAATAAAGAAATGGTACAAGAAATTGGAAAAGATTTAAAAATCGTCTTTACACCACTACATGGAACATCCAATATTCCAGCGCGTCGTGGTTTAGAAGCAGTTGGATTTACAGACGTAACAGTCGTAAAAGAACAGGAGTTACCAGATCCAAACTTTTCAACAGTAAAATCACCAAACCCAGAAGAGCACGCAGCGTTTGAACTTGCGATTCGTGATGGAGAAAAAGTGGGAGCGGATGTGCTAATCGCAACAGATCCAGATGCAGATCGTCTTGGCGTAGCTGTTCGTAATCACGCTGGTGAGTATCAAGTGTTAACAGGAAACCAAACGGGTGCGTTAATGCTTGATTACTTATTATCACAAAAGAAACAAAACGGTACACTTCCAGAAAACGGTGTTGTGTTAAAAACAATCGTAACTTCTGAAATTGGTCGTACAATTGCGAAAGCGTATGGCTTAGATACAGTAGATACATTAACTGGATTTAAATTTATCGGTGAGAAGATTAAGCAGTATGAAGAAAGTGGACAATATGAATTTCAATTTGGCTATGAAGAAAGTTATGGCTATTTAATTCGTCCATTCTGCCGTGATAAAGATGCAGTACAATCTGTTTTATTTGCATGTGAAGTTGCAGCATATTATAAATCACAAGGCAAAACGTTATACAATGGTTTATTAGAAGTGTTTGCGAAATACGGTTTCTTCCGTGAAGACCTTGTATCGTTAACGCTAAAAGGAAAAGATGGTGCAGAGAAAATTCAAGAGATGATGGCATCATTCCGTGAAAATCCACCAAAAGAAGTGGCTGGCTTAACAGTGAATTCTGTAGAAGATTATAAAGCAAGCATCATTACATCACTAATAGATGGAAATAAGGAAGAAATTCACTTACCGAAATCAAATGTGTTAAAATATCAATTAGCGGATGGTTCTTGGTTCTGCCTACGTCCATCTGGAACAGAGCCAAAAATCAAGTTTTATTTTGGTGTGAAAGATGATTCCTTACAAAATAGTGAACAAAAGTTACTTGCTATTAAAGAAGATATCATGAATCGTTTATAATGAGATAGAGTGTTACTTCCATTAATGGAGGAAGAAAGAGGAGAACGTAGAACGGCCTCCTCTTTTCTTGCATATGGAAAAAAATTCGCTTGCTGAAGGTGGATGAAAGGTTCACTTTATAGAAAATAGAGAATTACACCATACAATAAGAAAAGGTACTGGACGATTAGAACAGAAAAGAGGGTATTTGTTATGAAAAAAGTGAGAAAAGCGATTATTCCCGCTGCGGGATTAGGAACGCGTTTTTTACCGGCAACAAAAGCGATGCCGAAAGAAATGCTTCCAATTGTAGATAAGCCAACGATTCAATACATTGTAGAAGAAGCTGTGGCATCTGGAATTGAAGATATTATTATCGTTACTGGTAAAGGAAAGCGCTCTATTGAAGATCATTTCGATAATGCGTTCGAATTAGAACAAAACTTATTAGAGAAGAAAAAATATGAGTTACTTGAAAAAGTACAAGCTTCTTCTAAAATGGTTGATATTCATTATATCCGTCAAAAAGAGCCAAAAGGATTAGGGCATGCGGTTTGGTGTGCACGTAAGTTTATTGGTGATGAACCATTCGCTGTTTTATTAGGTGATGATATTGTTCAAGCTGAAAAACCATGTTTACGTCAATTAATTGACGAATATGATAAAACACTTTCTTCTGTTATTGGTGTGCAAACAGTTCCAGAAGCAGAAACACATCGTTATGGAATTATTGATCCACTAGAACAAGAAGGTCGTCGTTATCAAGTTCGAAAGTTTGTTGAGAAGCCAGCGCAAGGTACAGCTCCTTCAAACTTAGCGATTATGGGACGCTACATCTTAACACCTGAAATCTTTATGTTCTTAGAAAACCAGAATGTTGGTGCAGGTGGTGAAATTCAATTAACAGATGCAATCCAAAGTTTAAATGAAATTCAACGTGTATTTGCTTATGACTTTGAAGGAAAGCGTTACGATGTTGGGGAAAAATTAGGCTTTGTTCAAACGACAATTGAAATGGCACTTCAGCATGAAGAATTAAGAGATGATATGCTTGTTATGATGAAGGAAATTTTAGAAGAACAAATGAAACAAGAGTCTTAATACAAAAAGGAGCTACTTCAAGTAGCTCCTTTTTCGTTATTATAGTCTCGAATGAGAATGCTGATAAGCAGAACGACGTACAGCATAATATATGCGAGGTGAGATGATAGCACCGATAATTGTAAAGATCATATCTTTAACCGCGAACCACATCATAATTGTCCAAGCCGCTTTGTAACTCATATTTCCGCCCATCCAGAAGTTTACAGCTGCATACATATAAGTAGTACCAATGATATAGGTTAAAATAATTCCTGTAAAAGACGCGATTGCAAAGGTACTGAATTGTGGTTTTTCTCTTTGTTCTACTAGTTTTCCTGATACGTAAGCAACGATAATGAATGCGATAATAAAACCACCAGTAGGATCTAAAAGTGCGCCAAATCCAGCTTTGAACTGCGCGAAAATTGGTGCTCCTGCAATACCGACAAGCATATAAACAGTCATAGATAAGGCCCCAAGTCTGCTTCCAAGAAGAAGACCTGCTAAAATTGCGAAAAATGGTTGCATGGAAAGTGGAATACCAGCCACTTGTAAAAACGGTGCCCAGGATACGATATTCGCACCAATCGCCATGAGCGCAACAAACATGGCAGCTAGTGCTAAATCTAAAGCACGTAATTGTCTCATATTGTTAACCTCCAGTTGTTATTTGGTTAACAATATAGTAGCGAATCCATTTATCCGTTGTCAATTAAAATGTTTTGGTAGTTAGGCTTTAGTGCTTCTCTAAGTAAAGTGTATGGAATGCGAAATTGTGGAATACCGCTTGAGTAAGGAGCTATTTCATATAATGAGAAATAGATGACAAGATGATCGGGTTCCAAATAATAGTTAAATTTCTTTGTACTCATGACTTTTTCAGTTGCATCTGGAAAATAGATACTTTCATTTTGCTTAATTTGTCTAACGATTTCTGTGCGGATGATATCTTGATACGTACTGTCTTTTTGAAATAAGTCGTCCAAATTAAGTAATCTTTTTTCATTTAAATCAAATGTATTCGCCTTCCATGTATATAGTCCGTGTGCTCCGCCTGTATACTGATAATAATTTACATAGAGACTGAGTAAGGGAGATTTTTGCAATGTTACTTTATAGTCAACATTTGCAACATATGGATGAAAAGGAGCATTTGATTCCTGAGCCTCTGTATAATATTTTTTTGCTTCTTTCGCTAATGTTGTTTTAAAACGATCAGTAGTTGTTTTATAGTATGTATTCAACTTTTTTTGAAATTTTGTATCGTAAAAATTACTAAAATAAGGTCTGCTAATTTGATATTCAAGATAAGGTTTCTTACCTTTTTGTGTGACAGGCTTAATATCGATTGTCAGGTTAGAAGGGTGGGCTGCATTCGTATAATTTGGTACAATAATGAGCAAGGAGACTAAGAGTAATAGAATATAGAATTTGTTTTTCATGTAGATAGAACCTCCTTATATAAGTGCTATAGGTAGTTTGAAAATAAATAGGGAAAATTATACATTTTTAAACAAGAAAAAGGAGGAAGTAGTATGTCGAAAACATTAATGGATGCACTTGGGATTGAGCTGTTAGAAATGACAGAAGAAAAAGTAGTAGCAACTATGCCAGTAGATGGACGCACACATCAACCATTTGGTTTTTTACATGGTGGCGCATCAGTTGCATTAGCAGAAACTGTAGCGAGCGTAGGCTCCTATAATTTAATTGATCAAGAAAAGTGTATTTGTTTTGGTCTTGAAATAAATGCGAATCATATTCGCGCGAAACGCGATGGAATCGTAACAGCAATCGGTACGCCGATTCATAAAGGACAAACAACAATGGTTTGGGATGTGCGCATCATTGATGAAAATGATGATTTACTTTGCATTTCAAGATGTACAGTTGCAATTAAAGAGAAGCGTGAGCAATAAAAGAGGCTGCCCAGAGGCAGCCTTTCTATCATTAGAACTGGATTTTCTTCTCTAAGAAGCCTTTTAGTTCGCTAATTGGCATACGAACTTGCTCCATTGTGTCACGGTCACGTACTGTAACAGCTTTGTCTTCAACTGAGTCGAAGTCATAAGTGATACAGAATGGTGTACCGATTTCGTCTTGACGACGGTAACGTTTACCGATAGAACCAGTTTCGTCAAAGTCTACCACGAAGTCTTTTGCTAGTTCTGCGAACACTTCCCCAGCGCCTTCAGATAGCTTTTTAGATAGTGGTAAGATTGCTGCTTTGTATGGTGCTAAAGCAGGGTGGAAACGAAGAACTGTACGAGAGTCGTTTTCTAATTGTTCCTCTTCGTATGCATCACATAAGAATGCTAATGTTACGCGGTCTGCGCCAAGAGATGGTTCGATGCAGTATGGTACGTAACGTTCGTTCGTTTGTGGATCGATATAGTTAAAGTCCTCGTTAGAATGTTCCATGTGACGTTTTAAGTCGAAGTCTGTACGAGATGCAACGCCCCAAAGTTCGCCCCAGCCGAATGGGAATTTAAATTCGATATCTGTTGTTGCGTTACTGTAGTGAGATAACTCTTCCTCACCGTGGTCACGAAGACGCATGCTTTCTTCGTGCATACCAAGTGATAGTAACCAGTTTTTACAAGTGTTACGCCAGAATGTGAACCACTCTAAATCTTCACCAGGTTTACAGAAGAATTCAAGCTCCATTTGTTCGAATTCACGTGTACGGAATGTGAAGTTACCAGGTGTAATTTCGTTACGGAAACTTTTACCGATTTGGCCAATACCAAATGGAAGTTTTTTACGCATAGAGCGTTGTACGTTTTTGAAGTTTACGAAAATACCTTGTGCTGTTTCAGGGCGAAGGAAGATTTCGTTTGTGCTAGATTCTGTAACACCTTGGAATGTTTTAAACATTAAGTTGAACTGACGGATTTCAGTGAAGTCTTCGCTACCGCAATCTGGGCATTTTACTTCATGTTCTTTCATTAATCCAGCCATTTGATCGAAAGTAAGACCATCAACGATCATTTCGATGCCTTTTGCATCTAAAGCATCTTCAATTAATTTATCAGCACGGTGACGCGCTTTACATTTTTTACAGTCAATCATTGGATCGTTAAAGTTACCAACATGACCAGAAGCTACCCAAGTTTTTGGGTTCATTAAAATCGCTGCGTCTAAACCAACGTTGTATGGAGATTCTTGAATAAATTTTTTCCACCAAGCTTTTTTAACGTTATTTTTTAATTCGATACCAAGTGGACCGTAATCCCAAGTGTTTGCAAGACCACCATAAATTTCAGAACCAGGGAAAACAAAACCGCGATGCTTCGCTAAGTTTACAACTTGTTCCATTGAATACATAATAAAATCCTCCTTTTAAAAGTTAACGTATTGGCGATGACTGGATGTACTTGTTGAATGGCAATTTCTCGAGCAAGCCGCTTGCGCCTTGAAATACAAAAAAGCTCGTCTCTAGGCATTTTTGCCTAGGGACGAGCTTGTATACCCGCGGTTCCACCCTAGTTGATGTGTGCGTAAACACACATCCACTTTATCACGTATTGCTCGAGACTGCCGTTTCCTTGCTTTTTCAGGCTTTCACTATCCCTGAATCGCTTTTTGTGCAAGTACTTATAAGTCTGTCATCGCTACTATATTTTATAATAATGACCATATTCTATCATGTTCCTTTTTAAATCACAATAGAGGAACGATTGTATCTGTATAAATACAAATTGAAAAAAGGATAGAAAACCTTTCTTTTTTAGATGGGAGAGAGCGTCCGCCCATGGCTAGAAGCGGACAGTGACTTTTTTAGCCCCATACCAAGTGAAAACAAAAGGAGAAAATAAGTGGATATCTTCTTTTGTTTTCATGGCAGGGACTGCTATGTTGGAAAATCAAGATGGATATATATGATAGAGTTTCGCCTATTTTACTATTCTTTATCATTTTAACCGAGAAGCCCCCCTCCTCTAAATGAAGTGAAGGTGGGGGTAGTTCAATCTGAAGAGGTGCTCATAGTAGAGCGAATATGTTTAATTGCTTCACGTTTGCTTAGAGGAGCAAGTTGATGATTTTGAACATATTCCCATACAACATCTGGGCTTGTTTTTGCGTATTCACGAAGTACCCAGCCGATTGCTTTTTGGATGAAAAATTCTTTTGAAGATTTGAGTTGTCCAATGATTGAGAAGAGAAGTTTTTCATCCATTTGTTCTTTATATTTTAGTTGAAATAAGATTGCGGAGCGCTGTAACCATATATTTTCTGAAGCAATCCATTTCGGGATGTATGTTTGAATGGCTTCTGGATGTTTCAAAAAAATGCTTCCTAGGGAAGTAGGAACAATGCCATCAACGGAATCCCACCATGATTTCGTTATAATGAGTTCTTCTAAGAACGGGATGTGAGTTTTATCGAGATGCTTTTTATATTTCTGTAATAGATCGAGAGCGGCGGCTTGGAATTCGCGTTCTGGTAAATCCCAAAGTCCAAGGATGACGGTTTGAAAGTCCTCTTTGTCTGGAAGTCTATGTACTTGTATGACTTCACGTAATAGCTTTCTTCTTTCCGGTGTTTGAATACCGAGAAATGGGAAATGATTTTTCATATAACGAGCCATTGGTTCTGCTTTTTCAGTATTTTGATGTGCGATAAACTGTTGCTGTAAGGCTTTTACAAATGGGTGCATAAAATTGTTCTCCTTTCATGGTCTTTGTTCATATTATATAAAGAAGTGATATGAAATGGATATAAGAAATCCGATGAGAGTAGAAAGGAGAGGGAGCGATGGAAGATCAAAGTATATTAGCGGGTTTTTTTGCTCTTAGTTTTGTTGCTATTGTTATTATTTTAATCTGGGCATTTATTGCGTATTTGCTAACTGCATTTGCACTCTATACAATGGCAAAAAATGATGGTGCTGAAGATGGCATTCTTGCTTTTATTCCATTTTTAAATAGTAAAGTATGGGGGGATTTGGCAAGGGAGAAGTTACCTGACTTTTTGAAAGAAGGGGCTGGATGGAAAGTATTTGGTATATACGTTGCTTGTTTTATTTTGAACTTCATTCCAATCATAAGCCTTTTAGCAAGTGTTGTAGTACTTGTTCTGTCGATTTACTTAGTATACGCCATTTTGGAGCGTTATGGTACGAACGCAATATTATTTACAGTCATCCATGTGATAACATGTTCTATTTTTCTTCCGATTCACCTGTTTTTGATTCGAAATGAGCCAACGAAATATTAGGATCTATTATGAATAATCATGTTGCATATTGTCGAACGGTCGATATGTTGTTTCGAACCGCCGATATATGATGGAAAATAGAAAGGGAAAAGGCTATCGCATCTAGCGATAGCCTTTTTTGGATAGTGATTCTAAGCGAGCCACTTCCGCTTTTTATGAAATCCAGCTCCAGTGGCTAGAATGTTCGGTGGCTTCGCTTCTTCCGCCGAGGCAAAGAGCGCCTCTATGTCAGAAGTTCCATCCCCTTCACATTCTAAGCGAGCCACTTCCGCTTTTTATACCTACATTAAGTAACGCAGATAAATATAAATGTGAGAAACAATTAATGAAACAATCATAATTGGGAAACCAACTTTTAAGAAGTCCACGTAGCTAAATCGGTGTCCTTCACGGCTTGCGATTCCAGCAACGATTACGTTAGCAGAAGCACCGATTAATGTTCCGTTTCCACCTAGACAGGCCCCTAATGCTAATGACCACCATAATACATCGATTTGTGCATCAGAAGGTGATAGACCAAGACCGACTGCCATATCGTTAATAAGTGGAATCATTGTTGCAACGAACGGAATGTTATCGATTGTTGCTGAAGCAATGCCGGATACCCATAAAATAAGAATGGATGCGTAAGAAACATCTCCGCCTGTTAAACCGATTACTTTTTGAGCTAACATTTTGATAAGTCCGATATCAATAAGTCCACCAACGAGTACGAATAGACCGGCAAAGAAGAAAATTGTAATCCACTCTACGTGAGCGAATACTTCTTCAATTTCATGCTCTTTTACACCGATTAACATAAGTACAGTAGCACCTGTTAATGCGATTACTGCGGCGTCAATGTGGAAAATAGAATGAGTCATAAAACCGAGGATTGTAAGTCCAAGTACAGTTAAAGATTTTTTCATTAATACAGCATCTTTAATGTATTGTTTTTCGTCTAAGCTCATTAGTTTTTTAATTTGTATAGGGTCAGCAATTAACTGCTTGCGGTACATAAAGTAAATCATTGTTGCGGTAACAGCGATAATAATTAGTACGATTGGGGCTAAGTTGAATAAGAAAGCATTAAAATCTAAATGCTTGTTTGCAGAACCAATCATAATGTTTGGTGGGTCACCAATTAATGTTGCAGTTCCCCCAATATTTGAAAAAATAATTTCGGAAAGTAAATATGGAACAGGATTTACTTGTAAAATGCGCGTAATAGATAAAGTAACGGGAACAACAAGAAGTACAGTTGTTACGTTATCTAGAAATGCGGAACCGAGCGCGGTAAGCAAAGAAAGAGAAATTAAGATTTTAATTGGATTTCCTTGTGCTTGTTTAGCGGCTTTAATTGCAACATATTGGAATACGCCTGATTTACTTGTGATGTTTACTAATATCATCATACCGATCAGTAGCGTGATGGTTCCCCATTCAATATGTTTTGTAAAAGCGTTGTGCAAGTCGACGACACCAAAGATGACCATAAGTGCTGCACCGAGAAGTGCGATAACAGCACGGTTAATTTTTTCTGAAATGATAATGGCATATGTAATTAGAAAGACTGCGATTGCAAAGTAATATTGCCAGTTAGCGATTTCTTGCGTTGTTTCGTGCAAAAATTCCATCTCCTTTCGGGTAACTTTTCTTAGTGTGTCATAAATTTCTGGAAGAAACACACTTAAAGCCATTATAAAGTAGAAAAATGTCGGATGTAAATGAAAGGGTTTGTTTTGTCATATTTTCTGTACAAATGAATTTTTCTTCTTTTTAAAAATATTTGTGGTTATTTGACATATACATAAGATACATCAATCTGAATGTATCTTATGTAATAGCATTCGAGCCTGTTCGTGTAGGAGTACAAAGTAGACAGAATGATAAGGAAGGGATCGTATGGATGGACAACAATTTTTATTTTTGGATTTTGAGTTCACGATGCCTCAAAATAGGAAGAAACCAAAGGGTTTTTTTCCAGAAATTATTGAGGTAGGACTCGTATCAGTTGTTGATTGTGTAGTGGAAGATACGTATTCATCGTATGTACGACCGGAAACTTTTTCATGCTTAACAGAGCGGTGTAAAAAATTTTTAGGAATTAATCAGGAAGCGGTAGACGGAGGAATTTCTTTTTTGGAACTTGTCGAGAAACTTGTACAATATGAAAAACGTTGTCAAACAACAATTGTAACGTGGGGTAATATGGATATGAAAGTATTGAAGCATAATTGTGAGGCCATAGGTGCCGAGTTTCCTTTTTCGGGGCAATGCCGAGATTTATCACTCGAGTATAAACGTTTCTTTGGCGAACGGAATCAAACTGGATTATGGAAAGCGATTGAAGCGTACGGGAAAGTAGGAACAGGAAAGCATCATTGCGCGCTTGATGATGCGATAACGACCTATAATATTTTTAAACTGGTTGAAAAGGATAAAGAATATTTAGTAAAACCATCTCCCCCGACTTTAGGTGAACTCATCGATTTTTCAAAGGTGTTAAAGAAAGTGAGTACACAATAGCGACCAAATTACAAACTGTGTAATTTGGTCGTTTTGTTTTTTTACAGCTTGTAATCTTGTTTTAACTGCTGGAGTGTCTGCAAACTACGCCTCGCAAACGGACCATCATCTGCTGAGAATGCATTCATTTGTGCTTCTAGTGCGGATTGTAAGGATTCTTTATAATCCGGAATATCGCCATCGTATTTTTTCACCATTTGCTGCGGGATATTTGTTTGCTCCCTGAATGCTAAAGCGCGTCTTTCATGGAAAAATGGAACATCCGCTTGTTTTACATTATGTAAATCACCTTGCGTTGGATGTTTTAAAACAGCTAACACTTTCACAACGTAACTTCCAGGACGGCTGTTTGTAATTTCACCGATATACTTTCCTGTTTTATAGATACCAGTAACGATATCACCAATTTGGAATGTTTCGTTCATATTTTTCACCTCAATTTTATAGTAAGGAAAGTGGGGAATAGAGTCAAAGAAATCATTTGCTGGAGAATGATTTTGAGAAGTTAGGTGTGCTTGTGATCAGAGAAATGTTATAATTCGAAATGATATAACAGAAAATTCTGTGGAATCAAAAGGATGAAGGTATGTATCGTTTGCTTCGATGAATTCACAGGTATAGATGTATTTTTGCCGTGGGATTTACTGAATAGAGTAAACTCGATTGAAAGAATAAAAAATTGGGACGTTAAACTTGTAGGGAGGAGTGATCTTCATGATGCCTTTATATTTTCCAGAAGATAAAACAGAATATATTATTCCAGGGATTGTTTGTGTTTTATTTATAATCGGTGCGATTGCAACATGGCGCATGTTTATTCGCGTATCAAAGAGAGAGGCGGAACGTTTGGAGAAAGTGGAGCGAAAGCTGTTAGCGGAAAAGAAACACTAATTCGTTTTTGTATGTTTCCCTCTATGCTCGGACAATCTAAGGGCAGAATGTATTCTGGAGGGAATTGTGATGAAAAAGCAGCTTTTATTCGGGTGTTGTTTGCTGTTTCTTATGGCAGGTTGTGATAAAGGAAATCCGAAAGAAATCGATGTGAAATTATATAATGCTTCTGGTGATAAAGTTGGAACAGCAAAAGTGAAGCAGCAAACAAGTGGTGTGAAAATATCCATTAAGGCAGAAGGATTTTTGCCAGGTGTACATGGATTACATATTCATGAAATTGGAGAGTGTAAAGCACCACGTTTTATATCAGCTGGTAATCATTTTAATTTAGAGAAGAAAAAGAAACATGGACTTATGAATCCAAAAGGTGCAGAGAATGGTGATTTGCCGAATGTTATTGCGGATGATACAGGAAAGATTAAGGCGGAGATTGAAGCGCCTAATGTATCACTTCAAGAAGGGAAAACAACACTGCATCGAAAAGATGGTGCGTCTATCATTATTACGGAAAAGCCTGATGATGGTATGACGCAACCTGCTGGAAATTCAGGGAATCGAATTGCTTGTGGCGTCATTGTAGAAAAGGCAGCCGCTAAGAAAAAGTAGAAGCTACCTTTGAAAGGGTAGCTTTTTTCAGTTAATTATGAAAATGCACACTTAAGTCTATGTAGTATTTCTTCAAGTTGTCTTCTTGAACAGCCGATGTTAATCCGAATATGTTGTTCTCCACCTGCTCCGTATTTTTCACCTGGTTCAACGATAATTTTCCCGTTTTCTTCAAGCTGTTTTGTTCGTTCTTTTTGAGATAGGTCAAGGCGAGAACAGTCGACCCATAGTAAAAAAGTACCTTCTGATTGAATAACGGAAAGGGTAGGGATATGCTGCTTGATAAATTCACAAGCAAATCGGGCATTTTCTTCTATATATAAACGCATTTCTGCTAGCCAATCGTTACACTCTGTATAGGCGCTTTGCATTGCTACATAAGCAAATGTATTTAACCCATGAAAGCCTTGCCGGTGTTGAACAGCTGTAAAGGCATTTCGAAGTTTTTTGTCAGGAATAATAATAATAGATGCCTGTAAGCCTGCGATATTAAATGTTTTACTTGGCGCCATGCAAGTGATTGTACGCGCTGCTAATTGTTTTGACAATGAAGCAAATGGCGTGTGTGTATGACCTGAGAAAATAAGGTCTGCATGAATTTCATCTGAGATAACGGTTACATTATATTGTTCACATAGCGTGCCGAGTTTTGTAAGCTCGTCTTTTGTCCAAACGCGACCAACCGGGTTGTGTGGACTACAAAGAAACATAAGTTTTACACCTTGCTGAAACTGTGTTTCCAAATGTTCAAAATCCATTGTGTATGTGCCGCCCTGTAAAAGTAATGGACTTTCCCATACATGACGGTTATTTTTTGTGACCATGTCAAAGAATGGGGGATAAATAGGTGGTTGTACAAGTACGGCATCATTTTCAGTTGTGAAAGCCTGTACACTAGTGCTAAGAGCAGGAACGATACCTGAACTAAATACAATCCATTCTTCTTTTATATCCCAATTGTATGCACTTTTTGTCCAACGACAAATAATATCTGTTATTTCTTCAGGTGGCATTGTATATCCGAAAATAGGATGCCCAAGGCGTTTTTGCAGTGCAGATTGAATTGGCTCTGGAATAGGGAAATCCATATCTGCAATCCATGCGTGTAACAATTCTTCATTCTTATATGTATCCCACTTTACACTATGTGTTCCCCGGCGGTTTACAGTTTTATGAAATTGCTGCATCTTTTTTGCTCCCTTCTACTTGAATCTATAATTTTGTGAAAGTTCCTCCCTTCTTCTAGAATAGCTGATGTGATACGATAAAGAAAAGAGTGAAAAATAGGAAAAGGCGGGAAGTAGATGGGCGCATATGAAAAGATGGTGGAAATGGTGAAGAATTGGGATCCTTTTCAAATGGGACCGGAATTTTATGAAACAGAAGCAAGCGATGTTGTGTACGTGGTAAGTGCGTTTGACGATCCGAAATATATTGCAAAAAAAATACAGCATATTTATTTTATGTCGTTTGAAGAAGTACCAGCTATTGAAAAATGCGAGAAATTAGCACAGGAATTACTCGTATTAAAAGAAGGCGGAAGTTGTGCATTGTAGGCTGTCGGAAGTTCCGACAGCTTTTTTAGTAGGAAGTTTATCCCGCATTAACTGGCAGTAGCACTCCCACCTCAAAATTCAGCGAAAGCAAAGAAATTAGATCGGGGATGAAGATCTCCCACTGAATAAAGTTTCACTTTATATCGTACCTTGTAGAATGGTTGATATGTTGTGTCGAAGCGCCGATATATTTTAAAAAGCGCTGATGTGTATATGAATACTATTGTGCTGAAAATGCTATGATTTCTTCATATACATGCTCTGGCTTTTCCTCTGGTAGCAAGTGTCCTGTATTTTCGTATGAAATAAATGTAGAGTTTGGCAAGTCTTTGTGTAGCCGGTGCCCGACATGAACGGGAACAACGCGGTCTTTTTCACCCCAAATGAGTAAGGTTGGGGTCTCGATCTTTCGTAATTCAGCTGATGATAAATCTCCTTCTCGGTCCCGGATCATTCGCGTTAAAGCAGGGAAAATGCGGTTATCATAAAAGGGAGCAGCGTACCCTTCCATCATTTCATCATCAATTAAAGAGTGGTCATGAACGACATTCATTAAATTATGAACGATGCCTCTTCTTATAATCCAATTTTTTACGTATAAATGAAAGAACGGTAAATAGGAAGAGTAGATGAGCGGAAACTTTGCTCGTGTTAAGTAGCTTGAGCTACATAGTAAGATTGTTTTTGTAATTAAATCAGGACGTATGCGATTGACATAGAGTGAGATTTGTCCGCCCATTGAATGACCGACTAGCACAATGTTTTGGAGTGCTAAGTGTTCCATTAAATCGATAATTATAGTTGCTAAATTATGATAGGAATATATAAATTGGTTGGACTTATCACTTTTTCCGAACGGTGGTAAATCAAGCGCGACAACCGTTCCTTCTTTTGCAAGCAGTGGGATAAGTCGTCGGTAACTAAATGAGGATGAGAGAAAACCGTGAACGAGTACAAAAGTTGGTTTTTCCTCATTACTCTGGTGTTCATACAATTCGTAATGAACAGTAGTACCGCGAGTGGAAAAAGTGAAGTAGGGATGCTCTAGCTCATGTTTCATTTTCTTTCACTCCATTGATTTTTTTCATATCATCTCCTAGTAGAAAAAGATTTATGTTAACAAAAAAAGGCAAGATGGGGGTCCATCCTACCTTTTTCAGTGTTAAGTGTTATCCTCGTACAATATTAGGCGGTGTTTTTCCTTGTAACCCTGCAACTAAATTTTCTGCAGCGGTCATTGCCATTTGGTGTCTTGTCTTTAATGTCGCAGATCCGATGTGCGGCAGCGTAACGACGTTTGTTAAAGATAATAACGGATTATCTTTTTCGACCGGTTCCTGTGTAAATGTATCGATACCTGCTGCAAAGATTTTCTTTTGTTTCAGTGCGTCGATTAATGCAGGTTCATCAACTGTTTTCCCGCGGGAAGCATTAATGAAAATAGCTGTTTCTTTCATTAATGAAAATTCCTTTTCTCCAATGAGCTGATATGTTTCTTCTGTTAATGGCGTTAAAAGAACAATGAAATCAGATTGCTTTAGTAGTGTGTGTAAATCACAGTACGCGGCATCAAATTTTTGTTCGGCCTCTTCCTTACGACGCCGATTATAATAAAGGACATTCATATCAAATCCAAATTTTGCGCGCTTGGCAACAGCTTCTCCAATTCGCCCCATTCCAATAATCCCAATTGTACTATGATGTACATCCAGTCCGAAGTGCTTTTTTGTAATTTCGGCATTCCAATTACCGTCTTTTACATAAGAATCAAGCTCACATACGCGTCGTCCGGCTGATAGCATAAGAGCGAAAACAAGATCGGCCACTGTATCATCTAATACATATGGAGTATTTGTTCCAATCACGTTTCTGCCCTGCATCGCTTCTAAATCAAAGTTATCATAGCCAACAGAAATGTTGCTCACAACTTTTAAGTGAGGAGCTGCTCGCAATAACTCTTCGTCGATTTTTGTCCCAAAGTTAAGCAAGCCATGTTTATCTTTTATTTTTTCTAATAGAACTTCACGAGGAATCTTTTCACTACTATCCCATTTTTCATATTCACAATGCTCGGAGAGATATGTTTCTACAAATTTTGGAACGCGTTCAGCGATATATACTTTTGGTTTCACGGTTTCCGCCCCTTTCTTTTTCATTTTCACATAATTCTCTAAAAAAATCTTCTTTTCAAACATAAAAAGGTGTCTGTATAATTTAAAAACAAACAAAAGGAAGGATGAAGAATATGGTGACTGAAAAAGAATTAGAATTATTAGCTTGTCTTGAAAAAAGTAGTCGTTTATCCGTAGAAACTTTAGCAAAAATGTTAAATATAAAAGTAGAAGCAGTAAAAGAAATGGTTGAGAAATTAGAAAGAGAAAAAATCATTGTTGATTATGTTACACATATAGATTGGACAAAAGTAAAAGAACATAGCGGTTTAACAGCTATGATTGATGTGAAAGTTACACCGAAGCACGGTGTTGGCTTTGATTCTGTTGCAGAACAAATTTACCGTTATTCAGAAGTGAAATCGGTTTATTTAATGTCAGGGACATACGACCTTTCTATTACGTTGGAAGGAAAAAGTATGAGTGAAGTGGCAAGTTTTGTTTCTGAAAAGTTAGCAACAATTGAATCAGTTGTGTCAACAACAACACATTTTATTTTGAAAAAATATAAACATGAGGGACTTATTTATGACAAAACTGATGATGATAAACGGATTGTGGTGGCACCATGAAGCAGTTTGAACTATCAAGAGCAGCAGAATCTTTACAACCATCCGGTATCCGTAAGTTTTTTGACTTAGCGGCAGGTATGAAAGGTGTTATTTCACTAGGGGTGGGAGAGCCGGATTTTGTTACACCATGGCATGTGAGACAGGCATGTATTCGTTCGTTAGAAGAAGGATACACAGCATATACTGCAAATGCAGGATTATTGGAGTTACGTCAAGAAATAGCAAAGTATCTTCAAAAGCAATTTCATGTTTCCTATAATGCAGATGAAGAAATTATTGTTACAGTTGGAGCGAGCCAAGCGTTAGATGTTGCGATGCGCGCTATTGTAAACCCTGGCGACGAAGTGATCATCATTGAACCGAGCTTTGTATCATATGGCCCACTTGTTACATTAGCTGGAGGAGTGCCGGTTCCGGTAGCAACGTCATTAGAGGATGCATTTAAAGTACAGTCGGAGCAAATTGAAGCAGCGATTACAACAAAAACAAAAGCAATTTTACTTTGTTCTCCAAATAATCCAACAGGAGCACTTTTAAACAAGTTTGAATTAGAAAAGTTAGCAGTAATCGTTGAAAAGTATAATCTCATTGTATTATCTGATGAAATTTATGCGGAGCTTGTATATGACGAGGCTTATACGAGTTTTGCGAGCATTAAAAATATGCGTGATCATACGATTTTAATTTCAGGATTTTCAAAAGGATTTGCGATGACTGGATGGCGCCTTGGAATGATTGCGGCTCCTGTCCACTTTTCAGAGTTGATGCTGAAAATTCATCAATATTCAATGATGTGCGCACCGACGATGTCACAATTTGCAGCATTAGAAGCGCTTCGTTTTGGAAATGATGAAGTCATTCGAATGAGAGAAAGTTATAAAAAGCGCCGTAATTTTATGACGACATCGTTTAATGAAATGGGCTTAACGTGTCATGTGCCAGGCGGAGCATTCTATGTGTTTCCTTCGATTTCTTCAACAGGATTATCCTCAGCAGAATTTGCGGAGCAATTATTGCTAGAAGAAAAAGTTGCAGTTGTACCTGGAAGTGTGTTTGGTGAGAGCGGTGAAGGGTTTATTCGATGTTCATATGCAACTTCGCTTGAACAATTAATGGAAGCCATGAAGCGAATGAAACGATTTGTAGAAAATAAAAAAAGGACAAAACAGAATACGTTTTGTCCATAAAAGGGGGGGAATACTAGAAAGCCATGTGTTAGTATTCTATCCCAATATTTGAAAATTATACTTACTAAAGGAAACTTTTTCATGAATTTTGAATGAAATGGGAGCTGGTGGTATAATTTACTAATATAGAGTGAAGTTTTTCTCAAGTGGGATATTTCTTTCCGCTTGGGAATGAGTCTTCACCAATTGGATATTTATGAGCAGTTACTCACTTTGCGTATACATGCGTTTAAATGTTGAGGTGGGTACTTTTACTGCAACCTGCAAATAGCAGGGAAACTGGTAAACGTATGGGAGTGTTTCATATGTCAGAACAATACACAACAGGAGTGGTTGTAAAAGGGAAAGTAACTGGAATTCAAGATTACGGTGCATTTGTAGCATTGGATCAAGAAACACAAGGACTTGTGCATATATCTGAAATTACAAATGGGTATGTAAAAGATATTCACGATTTTTTAAAGGTTGGAGATATAGTAGAAGTAAAGGTACTTTCAATTGATGAAGAACACAGAAAAATGAGTTTATCGTTAAAAGCAGCAAAGCGTAAGCAAGGAAGAATTATCGTACCAAATCCATCTGATAAAGGATTCAATACGCTTCGCGAGAAGTTAACAGAGTGGATTGAAGAATCACAGTTAACAAAATAAAAGAGAGTCGCTAAATTAGCGATTCTCTTTTATTTTATTATGATATATATTAGCAAATATGATTGCATGCAATCATATTCGTATGTCGGATGGGAAATGCGAAGTCCGTGCTTCGCTTATTATCGAACTTCGCGTGTTTCTGGGTGTGTTCCGAGATTTTCGGATGGTTTAAATAATAAACCAAGGTTAATCAGCCCAGAAATACCAACGATACCGTAAATGATTCGTGCAAGTGCTGAACTTTGCCCACCGAAGATAGCTGCTACTAAATCAAATTGAAAGAATCCAATTAGTCCCCAGTTGACGGCACCAATTACAGTGAATACTAAAGCAATACGTTGTAAAGTACTCATCTTGAGTAATCCTCCTTAAATTTGAAGCATAAGCAAGCCTTTAGTTTTCGTGAGTAGTAAGAATCCACCTATATGAGGTTGGTGGGTATAAAGCGAAATCCGAAAATGGAAGTGCGCCTTCTACAACTTAACTCTTTTATAGAATGACTCTCCTTTGTTGTTTTTATACACAAAAAATATTCATTACAGGATGTATATACATCTATACTTAAAAATGCGAATTTTTATGCGAAAAATGAACTTTTTTTAAAAAATACATATTGGTTACGTTTACAATTCTCCAATTGCTTGATTTACAATCCCAGTTTCGCTAAAGTGAATACAGAAATACATATACATAATTGGAGGGAAAAAAATGAGCACACATGTGACGTTCGATTATTCTAAAGCGTTATCGTTCATCAGTGAACAAGAACTAACTTATTTACGTGATGCAGTAAAAGTATCACACCATGCAATCCATGAAAAAACTGGAGCTGGGAACGATTTCCTTGGGTGGGTAGAGCTTCCGCTTCAATATGATAAAGAAGAATTTGCTCGCATTCAAAAAAGTGCAGAGAAAATTAAAAATGACTCTGACATTTTACTTGTTATAGGTATTGGTGGTTCTTACTTAGGAGCACGTGCAGCAATTGAAATGTTAAACCATTCTTTCTACAATACGCTTTCTAAAGAACAACGCAAAACTCCACAAGTGCTATTTGTTGGACAAAACATTAGCTCCACTTATATGAAAGATTTAATGGATGTATTAGAAGGTAAAGATTTCTCCATTAACGTTATTTCCAAATCAGGTACAACAACAGAACCTGCAATTGCATTCCGTGTTTTCCGTAAATTGTTAGAAGAGAAATATGGAAAAGAAGAAGCGCGTAGACGTATTTATGCAACAACTGATAAAGCGCGTGGTGCTTTAAAAACATTAGCTGACGAAGAAGGATACGAAACATTCGTGATTCCAGATGATGTTGGCGGTCGTTTCTCTGTATTAACACCAGTTGGTTTATTACCAATTGCAGTGAGTGGTTTAAATATTGAAGAGATGATGCAAGGTGCAGCTGCCGGACATGATGACTTTGCAAAATCTGAGCTGGAAGAAAACCCTGCTTACCAATATGCAGTTGTACGTAATGCTCTATATAATAAAGGAAAAACGATTGAAATGCTTGTTAACTATGAGCCAGCACTTCAATATTTTGCTGAGTGGTGGAAACAACTATTTGGCGAAAGTGAAGGGAAAGATCAAAAAGGAATTTTCCCATCTTCAGCAAACTTCTCTACTGATTTACATTCATTAGGTCAATACATTCAAGAAGGACGTCGTGACTTATTTGAAACAGTTCTTAAAGTAGGAAAATCTACACATGAACTAAAAATTGAATTAGATGAGAACGATTTAGATGGTCTGAACTACCTTGCTGGTGAAACAGTAGACTTCGTAAACACAAAAGCATACGAAGGTACATTACTAGCTCATAGTGATGGCGGGGTACCAAACTTAATCGTAAACATTCCAGAATTAAATGAATACACATTCGGTTACCTTGTATACTTCTTTGAAAAGGCATGTGCGATGAGCGGTTACCTATTAGGTGTAAATCCATTTGACCAACCAGGTGTAGAAGCATACAAGAAAAACATGTTTGCTCTTCTTGGAAAACCAGGATTCGAAGAATTAAAAGCAGAATTAGAAGAACGTTTGAAGTAAGAAAAGCGGAAGCGGCTTGCTAAGAACCGCAAGGCATTGGAGTTCTCGACGAAGAAGTGTTTTTTACTTCGACCGAGAGAGCGAAATGACCGAAGGTTCTAGCCGCTGTAGCTGGACAAAGAAAAGAGGAAAAAGCTATCGGGATAGTCCCGATAGCTTTTTTTATTGGAAAGATTGGGATGAGACTTGTCGAATGTTACTGAATAGTCGATAAGTTGTGTCGAATCGCCGATATATCGATATTAGAACAAATACGAATCGGGCATGCTAAGGAAAAAGTCTAGGAAGGATGAATAGCTTGATTCCAATTCAATCAAATTTAGAAGGCCATACATATGCCCTTTTTAAATTAGAAGAAGTATTAAAACCGCTTGGTTATAGTATCGGCGGCAATTGGGATTACGACAAAGGATGCTTCGATTATAAAGTAGATGAGGAAGATGGGTATCAATTTTTAAGAGTACCATTTACAGCAGTTGAAGGAGAGCTGGATGTACCAGGAGTAGTTGTTCGCCTTGATACACCGTATCTTCTTTCACATGTATACCAAGACGAACTGGATGATCAGGTAAATACATTAGCAGCTGGAGCAAGTGGGTTAGATCAATTTGCAGAGCCACAAGATGCAGATGGGAATATAAAAAGAAAATATATTGATATTGGAAAGGCATTAGTAAAAGAGTTGGAAAAGCATCTCATTAATGTTTAATTACGATAAATACGTCGCTTTCAATAGTAACGAAGGAATGAATGGGATTGATGTGATATTGTTCATTCCGCTGTACACCTAGCAGTAGGGTGCCTTGTTTTAAAAGGAGGCTACTGCAAGCTTCGAAAGTTTTTCCGCTATAAGATGCAGGAACAGTCATCAGCTGCAATTTACTTTCCGAGATTTCATTATAAAGTGTAAATAATACACCTGAAATAGAAGGGAATAAAAGAGATGCAGTAAAGACGTAGCTTGTTAATTTATTTCCTTCTATAATTTCTGTCGCTCCCGCTCTAGTTGCATTTTGAACTTGTTCAGAAGTGAGTAGTTCAGCGATACAGTGAATATTTGGATTCAGTCCTTTAGCAGTTAAAATGTTTAAAATTGATTGTGTGTCAGCTAAGCTTTCATTTTTTTCTTTATCTGCCGTTATTAAAATCGTATGGGCTGTTTTAATATTTGCTTTTAATAAAGTTTGATCATGGTGTGGACATCCTTTAATAAACTCTAAGTGATGGAAAGGTTTTGGAAGCAAGGAAAGGGTTTCGTCGATGAGTACGATATCAAGGTCTGGTTGTAACACATGCATTTGGCTCACGACTTGTTTTGCGCGCTCATTCCAGCCGACAATAATCATATGACCATGACAAGAAGCAGCTTCTTCGCCTTTAATTTTCATATATTGCTTACTAATCATTTCGGTAGCGAATAATACCATATAATAGGAGCAGAAACCTGTGCCTAATAAAATGAGAATCATGCCTGTAAGTTTTCCTGCAGGTGTATGTGGAACGTAATCACCGTAACCGACAGTAAAGGTTGTAACAAGCGCCCACCAGATTCCATCAAACCATGTAGAAAAGTAAGTGGGTTCTAATTTATATATTAGAAAACCAAAAACAGTAATAAGTACAACAATGAAGCTAATTAAGCGGAAAATAATGGAGTCGCGAAATACATCTACTAGGTTAGCTCGTGATTTCAAACTTATATTCCTCCTCATTTTGTATAGCTACATTGTTACCATTATGAAAAAAAGAAAAACTCTCTGTTTTGTAAGAGAGTTTTTTCAGTAGTTCATAAGGAGTACTACATACTTTCAACTTCAGTTTGCTGTACACTTTCTAAATGTTGCAGCGCATAATAGACGTCAGCTGTATGTCTTTTTTGATCGACAGACAATTTTAGTTGTAAAAAGTGTGAACCATTTTCTAATGTTTTGAGTTTCATGTTTTTTACTTTTATGTCCATTGCTTTTATTTCTTCAATAACAATAGGGATATTTTTCATATTGCTTACAACAAGTTTGACAGCGATATCTCGTTGCCGGAGTGACCTAGGACCTAAAACTTTCATTGTTAATGGAATGAGTTCGACGCTAATCATAAGAAAACACATGCCGAAAATTGCTTCAAGATAAAAACCAGCCCCCACAGCGATTCCAATACCGGAAGCTCCCCAAATCATAGCGGCGGTAGTTAAGCCTGCGATACTGTCATTTCCTCTTCTTAAAATAACACCGGCGCCTAAAAAACCAATTCCAGATACAATTTGAGCTGCAAGGCGAAGGGGATCCATGTTGATATGATCTGTATGAGGTAAGTTATAAGCTGATTTAATAGAAACAATCGTGAGGAGACAGCTAATAATTGAAATGACTAAGCACGTTTTTAAACCAAGTGGTTTTCTTTTCAATTCACGTTCTAAACCGATAGCAAATCCTAAAATAGCAGAGAGACCTAACTTGATTAGTAAATCGGTATAGTCCATATGTATATTCCTCCTTGTAAGTTTGTTCGATGTAGTGGTGATGACAATCTATCAATAGAAAGTTCATCTTATAAAGTTGTGAATTGTATCTTTGTAAAGAATATGGATAAGAAGTTATAAACGCGTTGAGACGAATTGAAATGTAGAGAAAAACTGTGTTGATGGAAGATAGGCTGTATGTAAAGAAGAATATTCTATATAAATACAAATTGAAAAACCGACACAAACCTTTTTTAGGTGGGAGAGAGAATCCATCCATGCATAGAAGCGGTCAGCCCCTCTTCCAACCCCATGCCAAGTAAAAGTAAAGAGAGGAACCGAATGCAGGTCACTTCTTGTTCTGTAATAGCAATGATTTATATGTTGGAAAATCAAAATGGATATATATTATATTAATTATATGACGTAAATAGAGAAACTTGGCTATTTTTTATAAAAAGTTTTAAAAGGGTGTTGCATTTCATTTTTCTACATGCTATATTAATAACCGTCGCTGATGCGAAACAGCAGAAAGCGAAAAAAGAAATTAAAAAACTTAGTTGACATCGAAAAACGAAGATGTTAACATAAGGGAGTCGCAAATGAGCGGC
>NZ_CM000745.1:4075130-4153044 GCF_000161455.1 Bacillus pseudomycoides DSM 12442 | reverse complement strand
CAGTACTAATTTCTTGTTCTTGCTTCTTTTGCTCGGGTAGTAATTGATTGCCCTGTTTAGATTGTTTTTGTTGCTCAGTACTAATTTTTTGTTCCAAAGGTAGCTGTTCATTCTCTGTTTCAGCCAAAGCTTGCATTGGGCTAAGCACATAGCCTAATGTTAAAACAGCTACTGCAGTTTTCTTCAACATGTGTAGTTCACCTTTCCTTATCCACTTGATTTAAAAATATAAAGATCTAATTCTAGCAAGATAATTAAAAACTCAACATTTGATTTCTATAAACATATTAAATCAAAAAAAAGCAGCCCCCAAACTAAAAGGCCCTATGTAGCGCGATATGACTACATAGGGCCTTTTAGTTTGGAGATTGCCATAAGTCAAGTTCTCAAAATCCACTAGGATTAGGTGTTACTATACACTAATTTTCATAATTCAATTTAACTCTAATGTTATAATATCAACATTCTAAATGCAATTAAAAAGATAAATTTTCCTTTTTAAGTTTTTGTTAACTGAATAATATTAAGACAATATATTATTCAGTTAATCCAGTGAGTTTTTGATTGCATGTAATAGTATTAGTTATAACTCTGTGTGTTTTTATTGCATATATGTACGGTGTATACTCATACGCACAAACCTTCTTTTTATGTTAATGTTCCTTAAATCATTTTTTTATTATAGGATTCGAACGAGTGAAGCATTTTACAGGGGAGCCAGAAAAAAATTAATTTATTTTTATGAAATAGCTATTTTGTCTTCCTCTTATATAAATTTACTCTATGATACATATCGTGAGTTTGTTTCTATCTTTTTTAACACTCCATATAAGTTTTTCCATGAATATATATCGGTAGCACTACATTACAAGCACTCTGCCGGAATATATACCGAAGGAACAAATATAATTTTAATAACAAAAAGAACCCGGCCCCTTTACTTCGTAAAACAGCCGAGTTCTTCTATATGTTTCATCGTACGCGCTAATACATCGTCACGCATAATAAAGCTAAATTTCCTGTCAGTTTTAATGTTATCCGGGATTTCTTTTAATAGAACAGACCCTTTTGTCTCTTCATAGTGCGTATGTTCTTCTACTGCACTAATTGTTGCGAAATAAATGTTTTTAATGATTATTTTGTCTTTTCCAGATACTTTGTATTGTCCTAAGTAAGTTAAATCAGAAACAATACCACCGGTTTCTTCATGAACCTCTCGAACTGCCGCTTCTTCCGGTGTTTCCCCCAGCTCCACCTTGCCACCTGGAAATTCAAGACCGCGGCGCAAATGATGCGTTAATAACCATTGATCCCCGTACCGGCATACAACCCAAACATGCTTTGGCTCAGGAGAAAATGGGTAACGTTCAAACGATAATTGTACAGTGTTGTGGTAATAATCTTTAAATTTGTACATGCCATTACTCCCCTATAGATGGTTACAAGTTTTTCCTACCACAAATTGTAGCACAATTCTCATTCATATGCATAATGTTATCCAACTACAATCCATTGATTATTCCCATTTGCGCGACTAATTCTTTCGTTTCATGATTCCCTAAATCATAAATCATCTTATAGGCTTTCTGCAGTTGTTCATCATACCGGTCATTATTCGAATCATGATGATACTCAACATACGGAACGTGCGAACGTACAAAAGAGCCAAGATCTTCACGATACGCTTGATCGAAGTATTCCCGAAGCTGGGTAATTTCCTCATCATTCGCCTGGATTTCAAAGCTATATGTATCTGCCGTTTTCACCTGCGAAATCTGACCATTTCCTACTGATATATAGTAAGTTTTCTTATTATCCATATAACACCCTTCTTTCACCCTTTTACTTTCTATTGTTTTCAACAATTACAAAATTATGTAAAACGAAGTTTCATTTAATGGTAAAATTAAGAAAAGGAGGGGAACTGGATGTTAAAAATACTAATCATCGGCGTCATTATTGTCATTCTCGTGTTGGTTCTCTCTGTGCTGACAATTAATAAAGGTTATTCATATAAACATTCGGTTGATAAACCAGAGGATAATCCTTATCTAACAAATAAAAAGGAGAATCAATAATATGCTTCGTATACTCCGCCTCTTAACTGCTTTCATTGTCATTATCGTATCCTTATACAGTCTATTTACACAGAATGATTCATTTCTTACACTCTCACAATTTTTCGTAGGAGCCTTAATGTTCATAATCGCGATTGAACAAATACAAAAGAAAGACCCAAGCACAGGTTTGACCTGTATGGTAGCAGGAATTTTTGTGTGGGCTGTTCTCGCAGTAAAGTATATTATGTAACGACTATTTTCTTACGGAGGGATTAATATGCTAAAAATCGCTCGAATTACATTTGCACTCATTGCACTCGCTTTGTCTATCTATAGTTTTATCACAGATAACAGAGGCATTATACTGTATATGTTCATTGCTTTAGGTTTAATGTCTTTCACTATGAGCATCGAGGAATTACGTGAACAAAAGAAAGTAAGCGGAACAATGTGTTTTCTAGTTGGAGCTATCGTTTTATTCATCGCTATATCAGAATTGCTCCGCTAATATAAATTTTCAAAGGAGAGAATGAAATGCTGACTGGATTACGTATTTTCTTCCTACTACTGACACTTGTTCTTTTAGGCTATTACCATTTTACCAAAACTGATGTACTCCCTTACATGCAGCTCTCACTCGCATGTATGTTCATTATCATGGGCATTTCTGAAATGAAAGCGCGGAGAAAAACATTAGGGATTGCTTCTTTTTTGGTTTCTGGTTTTATCTTCTTCATTGTAATTTCTATACTTTTACGATGAAAAGCTAAAAGCCATCTTCCCACTTAATGTAGAAAAGATAGCCCTTTTCGTTACTCTTGTGCTTTATTTGATCAAAGTAGTTCTATCCCATTTATTGAACAAACTGTTTTGGATATTCTTTTATATGCTTATCATCCTCACGCCAATCATAAGTTTCTTTCTTTGAAATATCTAACGCTCGATCTCCAATTCTAACTCTATCTTTATCTATCCATTCAATGTGTGGATCTGTATCTGGATAGTTCCAATATACATTTTTGGCAGAATTGGAACTAAGGTTAACTAATTCTCCTCTAACAGCATCTGCACTTAATGATCCGGCGTTATGAAAATAAGTTTTTATAGCATGTTTTCCATCTGGAGATTTCACAGTTCGAATCAATTCTCCTTTCGGAACGCCTTGCAAACTAAAAAACTTCCAATATCCGAAGCCAATGATCATTACTAGCGCAATAAATAATACCAATGCTACTTTTCTCTTGGTTTTTTTGATTTGAATTTTTGCATCGTTCACTCAATCATCCCCTATAATCTTGAATATAATCCTTTTAAACCCATATTACACCACACACTAACCCATTAATATACCCCCATAAAAAGAAACTCCTGTTTCAATAAGCAGGAGTTTCTTTTTTCATTTATTCATTTACTAAAAACTACTTTTCCTAATGTTTAATTTCGTTGACAAAATTACCTTTTTAGCTACATTCCGTCCTGAAAATCTTTCCATTAATAAATCTACTGCTGTTTCTCCCATAAGCCCCGTATATACTTTCACTGTACTGAGCGCAGGAGAAAGATACTGAGAAATACTGAGATCATTTACACCAATTATATTTACTCTTTCTGGAACAGGAATCTCACATTCATGTAATGCCCGCAAACATCCGATTGCCATAGCATCATTTCCAACAAAAAAAGCCGTCGGTAACTGATCCTGCTGCTCTTCTATCGCCTGCTTCATTAATAAATAACCATCGTTTACTGAAAACTGACCCGTGTATATATACTTTTCACAAAATAATTCTTTTTCCTTTATATATTTTATAAAGGCACGTTCCCTTGGATCTTCAATTTCAGAAGTCTGATCTTTAAATGTTTCCCGTCCTCCTATGTATCCAATCTTTTGATGTTCCTTTTCTATTAAATGATCAATCACCTTCATGGTTACCTTTTCAAAATCTACCACAACCGCATCAAAAATATCTTCATTTGGAGAATAATCTACAAATACAATGTTTTTTGTTATCGTTTCAAATAAACCTATTTCTCGTTCACTAAATTTCCCTATTGCAATCATGCCTTGAATGTTTTCTTGCATCAACTCTTCCATTTGGCTATGAAAAAGTTTTACAATTTTCAAACCTTGCTGTTCACATCTTTTTTCTATTCCTAAACGAATGGACATATAATATAAATCGTTAAGCTCTTCTTCTTCTGTATACCAATGAACCAAAGTAATTTTCGGCAATTCTTTTTTACGCTTTGTACGCTTCTTATAAGAAAACTCCTCTGCTGCCTCAAATATCCTCTTCTTCGTTCCATCACTGACAGAAAGCAATGGATCATTATTTAACACCCGAGAAACAGTAGCAATGGATACGCCTGCCTTCTCTGCTATATCTTTAATCGTTGCCATACCTGATTCACCTGCTCTTCTCAATTATTCAATCCGAAACGTATATTTCGTTGAGGAGGAGAATAATTGATTTTTATTTAAAATATAAGAAGGGAAATTCGGATGATGAATGGCATCAGGCAATCCTTGCGTTTCTAGACAAAGCCCTAAATACTTTTTGGATTGTACCCCACATATTTCAAAATCACCTGGTAATTGGTTTCCTGTGTACAAAACTACCCCAACTTCATCTGTTTCCACAACTAATTTGCGACCACTTTCTTCATCCCATAATATGATTTCCTGGTCGCAGTTGCTATTCAAAAGAAAAGGATGATCATATCCTTTTCCTACTAATTCATTTTGATAATAGCGAGAATATACTCCCTCTTTTATTTGCCTTCCTGCTCGGAAATCGAAGGGCGTATCTATTACATCCAATATTTCACCCGTTGGTAATAATTGCTCGTTTAATTCTAGAAATTGATCACTACTCATTTTTAAAGTATGCTGTAAGACATCCCGTTTTAAATTACCACTTAAGTTAAAATACGTATGATTTGTTACGTTTAATATGGTCGTTTTATCTGACTGCGCTTCATAACGAATCAAAAATTCATTCGCGTTATTTAATGTATAGATCACTTTTACATGTACAGTTCCTGGATATCCTTCTTCTCCGTTAGGGCTAGTATAAGTAAATTCAATTCCATTTTCCTTCTCATTTCCTATTATTTTAGCATCCCAAACGATATAACTAAATCCTTTTAAACCACCATGAAGGTGATTGTCTTGATCGTTTTTTACTAGCGTATATGTGTTGCCATCCAACTCAAATTGAGCACCTTTGATTCTACCAGCCACTCTTCCTACAACTGCTCCAAAGTATGGAGAATATCTCTCATAGTTTTCTAATTCTTCAAAACCTAAAACGATATTTTCATAATTTCCTTTCCTATCAGGAGTAATGATTTTTGTAATCACACAACCGTAATTTAAACACGTAACTTCTATATCATTGTCATTTTTTAATGTATAAGCGTACACATCTTCTCCATTTACTTTACCAAATACATTTTGAAAGGCTTTCATATCCCTATCTTCCGCTCCTCTAAACTTTGTATAAAACGTTTAAATGCAGCTATTCCTTCATCGTTTCGTTTGAAAACCCCAGCATCTTCTAATGCCCTTAAAAATTTAGCCGCTAACTCTTTTTGAACAATATGGTGAATATCCTCTTCATTCGCTTCCTTTTTATACCGCTCTCTCAGTTGTTCTGCCCATCGTTTGTGATATTCCGCTACACAATTGTCTTTATACAATATATATCGTTCTACCTCTTGTAGTTCTAATTTCAGCCTTGCTGGAAGTACAGCTAATCCCATCACTTCAATTAAACCGACGTTTTCCTTCTTAATATGTTGTACATCCTGATGCGGATGAAAGATACCAAAGGGATACTTCTCACTTGTACGATTATTTCGTAATACGAGGTCCAACTCATACTGTTCATTTCGCTTGCGAGCAATAGGCGTAATCGTATTATGTGGCACACCGTCTGTATGTGCATAAATATGAACAGATGAATCGCTATATTGCTTCCATTTCCCCAAAATGTAATCTGCCACATTTACTAATAAATTCGAATCCTTACCTTTTAAGCGAATAACAGACATGGGCCATTTCACTACTGAACATTGAACCCCTGGGAATCTATCCAATTTAAATGCATAATCATCTGCTGCTTTTGCCATCGCAAATTCATATTTACCACCTTGATAATGATCATGTGATAAAATAGACCCGCCTACAATAGGTAAATCAGCATTGGAGCCAATAAAATAATGAGGGAACCGTTTCACAAAAGAAAGTAATCTTCCGAAAGCTTGGCAATTTATTTCCATATTCCGATGCGTTTCTGCTAGCACAATGCAATGTTCGTTATAGTACACATAAGGAGAATATTGTAAGTACCATCGCTCTCCTAATAATTCCGTTCGAATCATTCTATGGTTAGAGCGTGCTGGATGGCCAATTCTGCCCACATATCCTTCATTTTCAATACAAAGCAAACATTTCGGATAATCCGTATTTTGTATTACGTTTTCGTTTTCAATTTCCTTTGGATCTTTTTCCGGTTTAGATAAATTGATGGTAATGTCCAATTCTCCATACTCTGTATTAGCTTTATAAGTAATATTTTTTTGAACACGCTTCGTTTGAATATAGTTGCTTATTTGACTTAATTCATAAAAATAATTAGTTGCATATTCTGGATGGCACTCATAATGTTGATAGAAACATTGATTAATAGTCGATGGTTTTGACATGAAGCAGTTCATAATTTGATTCGCTAATATTTCTCTATTGTGAGAATGACCATCAATAATTCCTTGTTCACTGGCATACTGAACTAAATCTTCTAGTAAATCTGTTATTTCTTTTTCTTCCGCTTTACTTTCTTGCATTTCAAAACGCTCTAAATGAAGAAGGTGAAGAATTTGATTTCTTATATAAATTCCATCTTCTCTTTCGATAAACCGAAGTGAACATGCCCGTTTTATAAGTTGCTCAATGACTTGATAAACATTCATGATACTTTCCCTCCGCTGAATCGTTATATCCATTCGGATTATTTTCATACCCATCCTAAACATCTATAAAGAGAAATAAAATCGTTATACATTAGCTGTAACTACTACATTGAAGTTTGCTCTATTAATTGCTATACAAGCACAGGAACTAATGTAATATGCCATTTATTGCATGGCCTCTTTTTGTAATTCTCTTGCCCCATCCCCAATCTCGGCAACATAAAATGTCGCTTCGTAACCGATGGTGTCTCTATATTTTTGTCCAACGTTACAAATAAATTGATCCGTATATTCTTTCTCAACGATCACAATCGCACAGCCACCAAACCCTGCACCTGTCATACGTGCTCCTATAACCCCTTCTTGTTTCCAAGCTGATTCAACCAATGTATCTAGTTCTCGTCCTGTCACTTCATAATCATCACGTAAAGAACAATGAGATTCATTCATCAATCTTCCAAATTCTTTTATATTATTTTCTTTTAACTCTTTTACAGATTGCAATGTTCGACAGTTTTCATACACAACATGTTTAGCCCGTTTTCTTAAGCTATCTTCCTTAATTACATGCTTATATTGTTCAAACATTTTTTCAGTTAGTTCTCCTAAGGAGCTTATATCAATTACCTCTTGCAATTTTGCAAGTGCCTGTTCACATTCCATTCTTCTCTCATTATACTTAGAAGCAGTAAGCTCTCGACGCTTGTTCGTATTCATAATAATGATATTGTAGTTATCCAACTGCAATGGCGCATACGTAAAATTCAGTGTTTGACAATTCAACAACATCCCATATCTTGCTTTTCCCATCCCAATAGCAAATTGATCCATAATACCACTATTTACACCGATAAAATAATTCTCCACCTTTTTACCAATTTTAACTAATTCTATACGATCTAATTCAAATTGGAATAATCCTTCCATCGTTACTCCTGTTACAAGCTCAATAGAGGCAGATGATGACAATCCCGCACCATTTGGAATATTTCCATAAAACATAATGTTAATTCCTGAATCAATGCTATATCCAGCTTCTATGAGATAACGAATCATACCTTTTGGATAATTCGCCCAATCATGTTCTTGCTTATAATCTAATTCTTGTAAAGAAAATGAAATAACACCCTTTTCGGGGAAGTTCAATGAATAGGCACATATTAACGCATCATCTCGTTTACTTGCTAACGCATAAGTGCCGAAAGTAATGGCACATGGAAACACATTTCCTCCGTTATAATCAGTATGTTCTCCAATCAAATTAATCCGACCAGGAGCAAAGAAAGTACGATACTCCTCTTGGTGAAATATTTTCTTAAAACTCTCCATTAACTGGTTATGTATCATCTAAGATCCTCCTCATGCTATTTATCCCGCATTAACGGGCAGTAAGACCCCCACCTCAAATTTCAGCAAGAGCAAAGAAGTTAAGTCGGGAATCAACTACCCGTAAAAGCCCGATTGGTGAGGGCTAATAATCAGTGGGGGATGAAGAACCTCCCCAATGATTAAAGTTTCACTTTATACTGAATTTCCTTTATCCCATACACAACTCGGCTTCTAAATCTGGTTTACTGTCCATTAAACTATGAAATCTATAATGCCCACTATCCCCCATCTTCGCACGAGTTGTTTTCCTTCCTAACTTCGAGTTCATTCCACTAAAAAATAAAGTCATATTATCTTTTTACTAAAAAAATTCAAAAAAGTCAAAATATTTTTAGTGAAAAACATTGTCATATCACTATATATTTTAGTAAAAAATACTACACCTTTTTACTTCATATTTTAAACTGGACTGAAAAATATACATAGGAGACCACGAAAGAAAATCTAACTAAAAACCACGCTCTCTGTTTTTCAGAAAAACGATCATTTAACTGCTAATCCATTATCTAATTTTATTAATGATGCTGGAGTGATTAAAGAGGCTTATTTTTATTCGATTAAAGTGAAAACAAAGTATATTTTCTTAATTTGATTTGACAGTAAAAGTTAAATATGATGATTCAAGCCCTCATAATTGGTTTAATCGCGCAGAAAACCCTCTAAATTTTTATTTATTAACTCCTCTAAGATGTTCTTTAAACTATAAAAAGCTGCCTTTTCACAGGCAGCTTTTTCATCTATTAACCAAATACTTTCTCAAGATCATCTTTATCTTGGCTTAACCAGAAATTCATTAAGCGTTTTGCTCCTTCTAAATCATGAAGCTTCGCTTGACCACACTGCGTTTCGTTTGCAGCTGGAATTTCTGTAATTTGAACCGCATCTTTTAATGTAAGTTCTAATAAATCAATGACTTCACGAACAGTTGGTGTCCCGCTTACAACAAGATAATATCCTGTTTGGCAACCCATTGGTGAAATATCGATAATGTCAAAATGCGGATAACGATCAATATATTTACGTAAATTAAACGCTAATAAATGTTCTAACGTATGAATAACATCTGGCTTCATCGCTTGTTTATTCGGTTGGCAAAAACGAATATCGAATTTATTAACAATACCGTCACTACCTACTTTATGAACACCACAATGTCTTACATAAGGTGCCTTTACAATCGTATGATCTAATTCAAAGCTTTCTACTGATGGCATAAAACATCTCTCCCGCTTTAATTTTAATTCCGTTATATCCAATATGATATAACGGAAATTCAAATTAGTAAAGTATTATGTATAGCCCGTGCTATAATACTAGAAGAATATGCTGGAAAGGAGACCGTTATGAAACAGATTTTTATCGGAATCATACGCTTTTATCAAAAATTTATTTCTCCGATGACACCACCTACATGTCGCTTTTATCCAACATGCTCCCATTATGGATTAGAGGCGTTTCAAAAACACGGTGCTTTCAAAGGTTTTTGGCTCACACTAAAACGTATTTTAAAATGTCACCCTTTTCATCCAGGAGGATTTGACCCCGTCCCGGACAAAAAAGAAAAAAGAAATTAAGCTTCGTAGCCATTCACAACAAGATCTAATTTTCCTGTATCAGGATGAATAACAAGACCGTGGACAGGCACTTCTGCTGGAAGTAATGGATGGTTACGAAGTACAGAAACGCTATGTTCTACACTTTCTTCTACGCTAGAGAATCCTTGTAAGAATCTCTCTAAATCGATTCCAGAATAACGAAGTGTATCTAATTTCTCTTCTGTCACGCCGCGCTCTCTCATTTTTTCAATTGTGCTGCTCGCCTGTATTTTTGCCATACCACAATCATGGTGACCAACAACACATACTTCATCTGCGCCAAGCTCATATACAGCAACTAAAATACTACGCATAATACTTCCAAATGGATGGGAAATAACAGCACCCGCTACTTTAATAATTTTCACATCACCATTACGCATATTCATTGCTTTTGGTAATAATTCAACGAGACGTGTATCCATACAAGAAATGATTACCATTTTTTTATTCGGGAATTTTCCTGCCTCATACTCTTCATATTTTTTCTCTTCAACGAATTTTTCATTATACTGCAAAATCTCTTCTAATGACTTCATAGTAAATAGCCCCTCTTTTCTTTCATTTAAACTACATACTAAGTGTACCAAAATCAAAAAAATACCAAAAGGATATTACTTTATTGCAAATATATAATTTTTCAGACAACCGACATAATTTCTTCATAATATACACACAGCTCTGTAACAACTCTCCCATACTTTACTCACGTTTCCACTATAAACTAAATGTAGATAATGTTAAAAAGGAGTGAATCTTTATTATGTCCGACGTTCTGTTACTGAGTCGTTTTCAATTTGCAATTACTATTTTTTATCACTTTTTGTTTGTACCTTTGACAATCGGACTTGTTATTTTAGTAGCGTGTATGGAAACACAATATGCACGTACATTAAATCCCACTTATCGAAAAATGGCGAATTTCTGGGGTAAGCTATTTACGATTAACTTCGTAATGGGGATTATAACCGGTATTACGATGGAGTTCCAATTTGGGACAAACTGGTCTGAGTACTCAAAATATATGGGGGATATTTTCGGATCACCACTCGCAATCGAAGCACTTGTTGCTTTCTTCTTAGAATCTACTTTCATGGGAATTTGGTTATTCGGTAAAGATAAAATCTCACCAAAGTTCCGTGCTTTTTGTATGTGGATGGTTGCACTTGGAACAAATATTTCCGCGCTTTGGATTATTACAGCAAACGGCTTTATGCAAAACCCTGTTGGCTACGTGGTGCGTAATGGCCGCGCTGAGTTAAATGATTTCTGGGCACTTGTTACAAATCCATATGCATGGCATATGTTCTTCCATACAGTTGTTGGCTGTTATATTGTTGGTTCTTTCTTCGTTATGGCAATCAGTGCCTATCATTTATTACGTAAAAACGATGTGGAGTTCTTTAAAAAATCATTTAAATTTGGTTTAGTTTTAGGATTATTTGCGGCAACTGCAACACCTTTCATCGGTCACCAATCCGGCGCTTTCGCTGCAAAAATGCAACCTGCAAAAGGGGCTGCAATGGAAGCAGTTTGGGAAACTGGTAAAGGTCAAGGCTTCTCAATCATCCAAATTCCCGATGTGAAGAATGAGAAGAACTTTGAATTATTAACAATTCCAAAACTCGGCAGCTTCTTCTATACAAACTCATTTGATGGAGAAATTGTCGGTTTGAAAGATATCCCGAAAGAAGATCGTCCGAACGTAAACCTTGTTTACTATAGCTTCCGTTTAATGGTTGCACTTGGCGTATTCTTCATGGCATTAACTTGGTTTGGTTTCTATTTAAACCGAAAAGGAAAACTAGAAAACTCAAAACGTTTCTTAAAAATTACAATGTGGTCTGTATTACTTCCATATGTTGCGATTAATGCTGGATGGATTGTTGCTGAAGCAGGTCGTCAGCCATGGACAGTATATAAATTGATGCGCACAGCTGAATCTGTCTCACCAATTTCCGTTCCACAAATTTGGTTCTCGTTAATTAGTTTAGTATTGTTCTACACATTGCTTTTAATTGCCGATGTATATCTCATGCTGAAGTTCGCAAAAAAAGGACCTGCAGCATTAGAAGAGCCTACTCAGGGAGGTGCAGCTCATGTCTCATGATATGCTTGCAGTCATTTGGTTCGGTTTATGGGGCGTAATTTGGACAGTTTACTTTATTCTTGATGGTTATGCACTTGGTAACGGGATGATTTTCCCGTTCGTTACCAAGGACCGGAAGGAACGAAATCAAATGCAAGAAGCAATTGGCCCGTTCTGGGGTGGTAACGAAGTATGGTTAATTACAGCAGGCGGTGCAACCTTCGCCGCCTTCCCGATCACATATGCGAATATGTTTAGCTACTTATATACACCACTATTTTTAGTATTACTTGCCCTTTTTGCTCGTGCAGCAGGGCTTGAATTTATGCATAAAGATGACTCACCAATTTGGCAAAGCATTTGTAAATGGGCGTTTGCAATTGGTAGCTTTCTTATCGCCTTCTTATTCGGTGTTACATTTGCTAACCTTTACTACGGTCTGCAAATCGGAAAAGACGGCTACGAAGGAACATTATTCAGCTTATTAAACCATTACGGTATTTTAGGCGGGCTCTTCTTCACCGCAATCTTTGTCGTATCCGGTGCACTTTGGGTTATGATTAAAACAACTGGTGAAGTATCAGATCGTGCTTATAAAATTGCAAAACCATTTTCAATGGCAGCTGCGATTATTCTTGCGATTTTCTATGTAGCTACTGCAAACCGTACAAACTTATTCCAAAACTTTACGGAATATCCTGTACTGTTCATTCTTCCGTTACTAGCAATGTTAATGAGTGTCTTAGCAATCATTATGGTTTACAAACATAAAATTGGTTTTGCATTTACATTTGTATGCTTAACAATTGCTATGTTTATGACAACTGGCTTTGCAGGCATGTTCCCAAGAATGTTGCCATCACGCATTAACGATGCATATAGTACAACGTTATACCAAGCAGCAGGCAGTGAACTAAACTTAAAAATTATGTTCTTCGTCGCAATGGTAATGGTACCAATCGTTATCGGATATCAATTATGGAGCTACACGATTTTCAAAGAAAAAATTCATAAAGACTCTGCAAAAGGATATCATTAGAATGAAAAAGGCACTCGCTACAGAGTGTCTTTTTCATTTCAAGCTTATAGTGTAGATTGTATTATTTGATCATTCACATCATTGTCATACACATCTGTAGCACTAATCCCATTAAAAGCTCTCACACTAAATCCTACATTAGATGATCCAGAACCGTTATATGCTTTCGTGTTTTCAATTGGATGTACATTATATTTATCACCTAAATTAATTGAGCCATTACAGTTTTCAATAACTACACCATCAATAACAGCAGGCATCGTATCACTCACCTTCATTATGTTATTTTCAGTTTATGAAAAGAGCCTAAAAAAATAGCATGTTTACAGTAAAAAAGAAAAAGATATTCTACAACAATGTTTATAATGAATTATTTTTCAACTACGTTATTTACGAAATGTAATATATAATAAATGAGAAAATTATTCATATAAAAAAATGAGGTGTTTACAAAATTGATGTTTTTTGGAAGTATTACGCTTATTTTACTCGTTATTTTTCTATTCTTTTATTTAAGAGATCCTCGAAGTTTATTAATCGGATTTCTATTTAATTTATTCTTTTGTTCATCCCTTATCCTTTTCCTCTATTTAGGTTTCAGCTCGAATTATGCGATATTTAGATTTATTGCAATTATACCATTTATAATCATTTTCTTAATGCTAACCTTTGGCGTATTTGCTTTAATGATTGGACTATTTCTCAATGCGAGAATTTTAATGAGAAAAGAAGGACGTCGTTTATCTAACTGCTTAACTTTAATTGCTGGAATGGGCATGTTGCTTATTATGCTGTCCTTAATAGTTGATCCAACTCGATTTTTCTCTCCTCACTTCCAGCCCATTTTTACAGGAATATTTTTCATTATGGTCTATTTCTTTTTCCATATATCAACTTTCTTAACCGCTTATTTCCTGTATCAATTTAATAGACCAAGACGTAATCAAGATTTCATTATTGTTCTTGGCAGTGGGTTAATCAATGATAAAGTGCCACCACTTTTAGCAAGCCGAATTAATAAGGCGATTGATTTTTACCATAAGCAAGCTGCGGTCGCTTCTCCGCCTACAATCATTTTTTCTGGTGGACAAGGTCCAGATGAAAATCTTCCTGAAGCTGAGGCTATGCAAAAATACGCTATTGAAAAAGGCATTCCTATCGAACATACAGTGCAAGAAAATCGTTCCGTCAATACGTATCAAAACATGCTTTTCTCAAAACAAATTATGGATTCTTTAAAAGATAGGTATAAGAGCATCTTTACAACGAACAATTTTCATCTTTTCCGTGCTGGACTATATGCAAAGCAAGCTGGATTAAACAGCCAAGGAATCGGCTCAAAAACTGCTTTCTATTACTGGCCAAATGCGATGATTCGGGAGTACATTGCGATCGTTGTAATGAGTCGTAAGCGTCATACTAAGGTCGTAGGAGTTATTTTAGGATTCTCTGTTTTCTTATCAGCCCTTAGCTTTTTATTTAGTTAATTTATGTTGGAAAAGCCATCCTTATGAAAGGATGGCTTTTTTTGAAACTGATATTTTTATTACACTGTGTCGAATGGTCAATATATTGTAAAAATCGCCGATATATGAATCGTTTCCATCGATATATCTTAAAAATCGCCGATATGTGGACATGTTATACTTTCATTTCGTTTCCTCTTCTAGCCTTTTTAATTTCCATACAGTCCTAGGAACTGATCGATAATTGATTACATGCTAAAAAAGCATCAATTATCGGTGAACTTTCTTTACATGCTAAATGAATATGACGATATTGTTTCTGTTTTAATTTTTTCATTTCAATGTTTTTATGTGATTTAAAAAACAGCTCAGGCCCCATTGTAATTCCAATATTTTGCGAGACCATATTCACAATCGTTTCGCAATTTAGTACTTCTAATATAATGTTTGGACTTACTTGATAATCAGCTAAATTTTTTATCACTAATGGCTGATACGGACCTTTTGGCATAATAAAATCCATTCCATCAATTTGCTGAACATCCACTACTTTTTGATTCATCAACGAATGATTTTTCGGTAGCCCTAATACAATTTCATCTTTGCTAACTGGGATTGATTTTATTTGATTCTTTGTATTTGATTCTAATACAAATCCAATATCCACTGTACCATTCTCAATCCATTCTGCTACTTCTCCATATGTACCTTCAAATAATAAAACTTTAACACCTGAGTAACTCTTTTTAAGCTGCAATAACATAGACGGTAGTATTTGTGCCGCCGCACTCGTAAATGCCCCGATTTTGAGCGTACCTTCCAATCTCTTATTTTGTATAGACACTTCTTGTTTAATCGCCGCTTCGCTCTTTAGCACATTTTGAATATGCGGAAAAATACGATTTGCAAACTCAGTTCTTCTTATTTCAGCCTGCTTATTTCTGTGTAATAAAGGATGACCAAACTCTTTTTCTAAACTAGCAATAGCATGACTCACAGCTGATTGTGTCATGTTTAATTGCTCTGCCGCTCTAGTAAAATTCCCTAACTCTACTACCTTTTGAAAAATTTCATATCTAGCTATCGTCATGAGTTTTGTTCATACCTCCTATGTAAAATATGAATTTCACTAATTTCATTATACTCGTTACGATAAAAATAGAACACTTCATCAAAAGGAGGACTCACATTGAATAAGATTTTTTTATTAACATTTGGGATGTTCGCACTAGGAGTAGATGCTTATATAATGGCAGGAATCTTGCCTCAAATCGCCGATGATTTTCATGTTTCAATCGGGACTGCTGGGCAAACCGTAAGTATCTTCACAATTTGTTATGCCATTGCGGCACCTTTATTTGCTACATGTATGAGAAAGACGAATACAAAACATACATTATTAGCAGCATTATTCCTTTTCACAGTCTCTAACTTCCTGACTGCTGTGACTCATCATTTTATTATTCTATTAATTTCTAGAGGCCTAGCTGGCATAGGTGCTGGTCTTTATTCACCATTGGCGTCATCTGCTGCTGTTACATTAGTTTCTGAAAAAAGAAGGGGGAGAGCTTTAAGCACTGTTTTACTCGGAATGAGTGCTGGAACCGTAATTGGCGTTCCATTTGGTATATATATCGCTTCCATTTATGAATGGCGCATGGCGATGTGGTTTATCGTCACAATTGGGGCAATCGGGATATTTGCTCTCTTTACTAAATTCCCTATGATAGAATCTAGTCCTTTGCCAACATTAAAAGAACGGCTAAGTATGTTCAAAAACAAAAAGATTTCACTCGTTATGGTTATCACAATGGTATTAAGTTTTTGCAGTTTAGGTTTGTATACATACTTAGATACCATCATTACTGCATATGGATTCCAAAAATCTATCCTATTTATTTGGATGTGGGGAATTGGTGGAATTGCGGGAAGTTTTATTATCGGATTTATTATGGATTTCTATAAGAAACCAAAAATCATATTACTGTACTTAATGGGAATCATGTTTTTCTCATTTATATGTATGGGAGTTTTCCACGAAACTGCGTTATTGTTAGCCATCTGTTTAATTCTTTGGGGAAGTACAGGGTGGGCGGCACTGGCCACCCTGCAAAAAACACTCTTAGAAATTAGTCCAGATCACGCTACCATTTCAATTGCCTTACTTAGCTCTATCAATTATTTTTCCGGTTCCATCGGGACAATGACAAACGGAATATTTTTAGAAAAAGGAATAGAACCTATCACTTTGCCTTATATAATAGCTGGTATATTACTTTTAGCCATAGGAGGACAAATCCTTTTTATCGGTAAAAAAAATTGTAAAAGTACGTAAATCTCACTAAATCATTATTTAAAACAATAAGCCTCTATCTTCTTCTTTTAACACGCTATCCGAAAGAATTCTCCTTCCTCAAGCGTGTGTAGGGCGATAGCCCGACGCTAGGTGGGAGTATTACTGCCTGCGAATAGCGGGATAAATAATTATATTTGTATCATAGTGCTCGAAAAAAAGCCCAAGAAGCATTTCATTCACTTCTTGAGCTTTTTTATGTTTATCTTCTCTTCGTAATCTTCCCAGATCCGCCAACCCGTGTTTTAGGGGGAGACGTATTCTTCGGCGGGCTTTTAATCGAAGATTTCGGCTTCACATCTGAACCACTAGAACCGCCCGGTGATTTAATAATCTTTCCTTTATTCTCAGTAGACGGTGGTACAGTTTTCGTCTCTTTATCTGTAATGCTTCCTTTATCGCCTACGGATGTCTTTTGATCTACTTTATCACTTCTCTTAATAATAGAACCCTTACCTTGCTTTGTAATAGGCGGTGGTGTCTTCTTCTCTCCTTTTGTAGGCGGTCTTTCTGGAATAACCGGTTTATGATTTTTCCGATCTGTATATCCACGGTAATCGCCATGATACGATTTACGCGAATCAAATATATCGTCTAATATACTTGCTAAAATATAACCTTGTAAGAAAGATGGCTGATAATTTTGACGGACAAACTCTTTGTTACTTATCTCAACTAATGTATCCGATGGTTTCTCTTTGTCTTTCTGAATGTTGTATATTTTATCAGAATACACAAGGAACATCTGATTTTCATCTTCTTTAGACGCTTGTTTTGGTTCCTTTTCATCAATCAGCTCCTTTGCCACCTCTGGAACTGATCGATTGGCGGCCCTATACACATATGATTCTTGCTTGCCGTCTTTTGCAACTGATTCTAATGGGTAACGATCTTGAATCGATTTTTCATTTTGACACCCCGATAAAGCAAAACCAGCAATTACAAGTAACGTAACAATGGCAAAGATAGGGATTATGAATGATTTAATCATGGTAAACAATCGGTTTGACATGATTACCTCCCCCTTACGTTGCCCTTATAATTTGTACATCAGCAGAAAGAATCGATTCTCCCTCATACATCATTGTACGGCCATCTTGCCACTCAATGCGAAGTAGCTTCCGGTTGTCAGATTGGAACTCCCATACGTGTTGTTCATCAGATATTGCAAATGGCGTTTTCCCCATCACAACAACACGTCCGTTATATTGCTCTTCCATATGATACTCGATATCATCCATTTCAATCGTTGTTGGAATCTCATTTATAGAATCTAAACGACCATCAATTGGTGCATATAGTTTATAATAGGTGCTTTCACGATTTTCAATTTTCAAATAGCGAATGGTCTTCCCGTCCTGCAATGTTAAAATAATTTCATTCCGAGAATGCATACTTGTTTTTCCAATCATTTCGTACATCACTAATGAAACTTCGATCATATCACCAGGCGTTAACGTTAATAGGCTTTTTTCTGGCTTAACGGGCTCCGGACTTTTCATTATATTTTTAATTCGTTTGAATAAACTCATAATCTATCCCCTCCTTTTCTCGTTATAGACAAGCTGCTAAAATGAGGGCCCCGACAACATGTAACGAACCAGCTAATAAAGCGTGTGCAACATTCCCTTGTTTCGTTCCCCCTTCTAAATCTAAACCAGCCACTTTTTTCAAAATGAGTTCGATAAACATTTCTACAACTAACAAAATAACGAATGAAACTGCCGATGCAAGCAGTGCTTGCCATAAATCATTTGCTTTCGTAATCGACTGTGACAGAATATATCCTTGCGCAAATAACTTCATAATAAAGCGCGTTGTCACAGCAATATTCCCTTTTTTAATTTCTGCCAAATCGTTATATTTTGTAAAGATAGAATCAACCCACATAAGTACAAATAAAAGAACAGCGCTTGCTCCTGTCCATACAAGCATGGCTAACACATTCATCCATGTCATGGTGAAACCTCCTCTAGAGAATAATAGAAAACCGACATGATTGATTTTCATGACATGTCGGTTCCTTTATCTTCTATATATCCATTTTGATTTTCCAACACATAAACCGCGGCTATGAAAACAAAAACAGGTCTCCTCTTTTTGTTTTCACGCGGCATGGGGCGAAAAAGGGCACTGACCGCTCCTATGCACAGACGGATCCTCTCTCCAACCTAAAAAGAAAAGTTTTTCATTTTTATATTATTTCTCATACTGTTTCATAATACGTGCTAGTTCATCATCCACAGCTGAGTTTTTATTTAAAGCCGCAAATTCATCATCTAACGACTTTTCTTTTTTATAAATTTCACCGCTTGCTTCTGCTTCAGCCTCTAATTGAAGAGCTTTTTCTTCCATACGGCTTAAACCAGCTTTTGCTGTATTTGCATCAAATCCAGACATTGCTTGATTAATATTCTTTTGTGCTTTCGCTGCGTTCACACGCGCCACAAGTGTTTCACGTTTATTTCTCAGTTCAGTTAATTGTTTGCGCATTTCTTCCAATTTCGCACGAAGATTATCAGCTGCTGCTTTATTTTGCTCATAGCTCGCTTTGTATTCATTCATCTTTTGCTCTGCATTTTGTTTTTCTTCTAAAGCACGGCGCGCAAGATCAATATTATTTGCTTGAACAGCCATATGTGCTTGTTCTTCACGTTTCTTTACAAGTGCTTCTTGTTCTTCAAACAATAATTTAAACTTTTTCTCAAGCGCAATTTGAGCTGCTACACTCTTCTCAGCTTCTTGTACATCCTCTTGCATATCGCGTAAATATTGATCCGTCATCTTAACTGGATCTTCTGCCTTTTCAATTAATGCATACACATTTGACATCGTTAAATCTCTTAATCGTTTAAAAACAGACATTTAAACTCCTCCTATAAACTGCTTCATATTTCAAATTCAATACCTGGAAAACTAAAAATTCTTCCTCTACAGTAAGAATATTCATTTTTAAAGCCTATGTGTACATTATATCAAAACTAAAATGTCCTTACATGTTATTTCTTGAATATGCAAACTATAATATGACATTCCCTTCTCAACATTGACCTCATATCAAATCCTTTGATATCCTCAAAATCAATTATTCAAACCACTATAAATAAAGAAGTCAAAACAAAAAGGCACATCTGATTGATATACAATCAATTCGAAGCAATTCCCAGCACCCTAAGGACTATCCAAAATAATAATGACTCATACTAAAAATAGATATAGATGCTTAGATGAAATGGGTGATATGTATATGCCGATGGAACAAGAGGTTAGAGAGTATTTAGTTACAGGTTCCTATCTTGTAGTTATTGTTTCTTTAATACTTCTAATATATTGGTTCATTAAGTACAAAGAAAAAAATATCATCTGGTTTATTGCACACTTCTTAACCCTTTCTTTAAGCTTATTCCTCCTGATAACCCTCCTAATTGGACCTAACTTTTCTAACTACAATATGGCATCAGAAGAAAATTCACTTCAATTAGCCTTATCAGGAATCACTTGGGTAGTAAGTATTCTTTTCCTGTTAAAAGGAATTTCGGAGTTTATTAAATAAAACGTTCGTAATACAAATAACATCTAATCAAAAAAGGTTATGTTTTTAGTTGCCATTTCTCACATTTTTAACTCTTTTCACTAAATTACATCATTGTAATGTTACTGTAAGCTAATTCGATAGGTAGAAGGGCGTTATTCTTATAAAATGAAATCAGAAGTCGAGGTTAAAACCAAAAACACTTTTGCTTCTCTAAATTTTAAAAACAATACATTTGTATTTACTATTATATAAAAAGGAGACAGGAAAAATGAAAAAATTAGTAGGAATCGGGTTAGACGCATCACAACTTGTGAAAATTAAATAGCAAATCATAAAGTGAAACTTTAGTCAGTGGGGGTTTTCTCCATCCCCCACTGATTATTAGCCCTCACCAATCGGGCTTTTACGGACAGTTCATCTCCCACCTAACTTCTTTGCTTTCGCTGAATTTTGAGGTGGGAGTGTTACTGTCCGTTAATGCGGGATAAAAAAAGCTTTGCGAAATCCGCAAAGCTTTTTTCTACTTATTAACGACTTGCTCCATATCAGGACTACAACTATTTGACTGACATGATTTATTTAAGGAACATGCTGCGCATTTCCCTTTTTTACTTCTCTTCACGAAATTGAATAATGTATATCCTGCATAACCAAAAATGATAGCTCCAATTACAATATTGACCATCATTATGATACATCTCCTTCTAGAATCCGAGTAAGGATCCGACTTGGTATATAACGAATGTTAATACATAAGCCACTATAAGTGGATAAACAACAGAGAAAATTGTCCACTTGACAGATCCTGTTTCACGACGAATAACAGCTACTGTCGCCAAACATGGAACATATAATAAAATGAAGAACATAAACGCATATGCTGATAATGCAGTATAGTGCGCTCCCATTACATTTCCTAATACATCTTCTTTCACCGCATAAATAATGGCCATTGTAGAAACAACAACTTCTTTTGCTAAAAATCCTGTTAATAATGATGCCGCTGCTTGCCACGTTCCAAAACCGAGCGGTGCTAAAATTGGTGCCACGAACCCACCAATCATTGCTAAGAAACTATCCCCCATATCTACGCCAAATCCAGATGGACCAGCATAGTTAAGTAACCAGATAACAACAGATCCCCCAAAGATAAATGTACCAGCTTTACGTACGAAACCTTTTCCTTTTTCCCACGTACTAAGCCACAATGTTTTTGCTTGTGGTACACGATAAGGCGGAAGCTCAATAACGAAAATAGATTTTTCTTCTTTTAAAACAGTAAGAGACATTACTTTTGTAACGAGTAAAGCAAGTACAATACCTGCAATGTATAAAGAGAACACAACAGTCGCTTGACTATTCGGGAAAAAGACTCCCGCAAATAATGCATATACAGGTAAACGCGCTGAACAAGACATAAATGGTGTTACTAAAACGGTAAGTAATCTTTCTTTTTCCTGCTCAATCGTTCTCGCTGCCATAATCCCAGGAACGTTACAACCAAAACCGATAATCATAGGAATAAATGCTTTTCCGTTTAAACCAAAGAATTCCATAATACGGTCCATTACAACTGCAATGCGGGCCATATACCCTGAGTCTTCTAATAACGAAATAAAGAAGAACAATGCAAAAATTTGTGGAACGAATACTAATACCGCACCAACGCCGGCAATAATCCCCTCTGTAACGAGCGCTTGAATAAACTCAGAGGCACCAATGTTTGTTAAACCTGCCGTTACCCAATCCGTAAACTGCCCACCAAGAAATTCATCAAGCATATCTGATAAAGGCGTACCGATCCACGTAAACGTAACCTGAAAAATAAAAAACATAACTGCTAAAAAGATTGGAAGTCCTAAAATTTTATGTGTAATTAACTTATCAATTTTTTCTGAAAAGGGAATCTTTCCTTCCTTTTCATGCTGAATGACATTTGTTTTTAACTTTTCAATATACGCTGCACGTGTCCGGTAAATATGCTGTTCTAGCGTACTATCAAGTTTCGCTTCTAATTTAGAACGAATTGCTACAAGCTTTTCATAAACAGGCAATCTTTTAACTTCTTGTTCTACTACTTCGTTATTACTTAAAAATTGAAGTGTAAGCCATCTAGGATGCTCATAATTTGCTTGAGTTAAAAGATCCATGATTTCTTCAATACCTGCATCTACTTCTTTACCATAAGAAAGAATGAAAGACTTTTTCTCTTTCTTCTCGTTCTCATGAAGAGTAGCCAGTAATTCTTCACAACCTTTACCACTTCTCGCAACAACAGGAACGACCGTTACTCCTAATACTTCTGACAATCTGTTCGCATTAATAACAATTCCGCGTTGCTTCGCAACATCAATCATATTTAAACCGATAGAAACTGGTTTACCAAACTCTAGTAGTTGCAATGTTAAATGCATATTGCGCTCAAATTGAGAAGAGTCAACAATATTTAGCATATGATGAAATTCTTCTGTTAGTAGAAACTTTGTAACGACACCTTCATCACGAGAAACAGGATTTAAATCATATATACCTGGTAAATCAATTAATGTCCCTTGCTTCCCCTTTAACTTACCAACCTTCTTTTCTACTGTTACTCCGCTCCAGTTTCCTACATATTCATACGAACCCGTCAGCGCATTAAATAATGATGTTTTCCCTGTATTCGGGTTCCCTAGCAATGCAACCTTATTCACGCTAATTCCACCTTTATCATTTTCGCGTCACAATGACGAATACTAATTAATTGTCCACGGCACTCTAATGTACACGGCCCTTTAAACATCGCTTTTTGTTTCATACGAAGTTCACTTCCTTCTGAAAGACCAAAAGCAGCTAATCTCCGCTTTAATAATTTATCTAACGTTTGTAAATTTTTAACTAATACTTTTTCACCTATTTTAATATCAACTAAGCTCATAATCTTCCCCCTCGAAAGAGAATGATAATTATTTTCAAGAAAATTATATCACATTCTATGAATCAAGTACTATATATTTTTTCTTCCTATTTATTAACATTTCGGGAGAATTATATATATCCATGTTGATTTGCTGGCATATAAGTCGCTGCTATGAAAACAAAAGGAGATCTCCACTCGTTTTCTCCTTTTGCTTTCACTTGGCGTGGAGCAGGAAGAGGGTCTGACCGCTTCTATCCATGGCCGAATCCTCTCTTCCACCTAGAAAGAAGGTTTTTATGCCGTTTCAATTTGTATTTATATATTCATTTGCCATTCTCATCCATTTCAATTACAATAAACCTAACAAATAAAGAATCTCGTTATCACAGGGGGAGCTTTGCTGCTGAGAGGGAACACTTCGTTCCGACCCTTAGAACCTGTTAGTTAATGCTAACGTAGGAATTGTGCAAACGTTGAACTTGAAATACCTCATTCTTTTTCTACTTACGTATTTCATATCTCCCTATGATAAGTATTCTTTTTTGTGCAACTTGGATTTAGGGGGATTAACAACATGCGTAACACCAATTTACAAGCGATGATTGAATCTGCAATCCTTGCAGCCTTCGCCTTGATCATCGACATTTTACCACTATCAATTAAACTTCCAACAGGCGGTTCTGTTTCATTTGCAATGATTCCTATTTTTATTATCGCTTACCGCTGGGGCTTTAAAACTGCTTTCTTAGGAGGACTCATTTGGGGTCTACTACAAATTGTAGTCGGCGATGTTTACATTTTAACGCCAGTTCAAGCGTTTATTGAGTACTTCGTTGCATTTGCTTTTATCGGTTTTGCTGGTTTATTCTATCGTCCAATTCAAAAGGCACTTGCGAACAACCAACATACATCTAACGTACAATCCGACATTGGTAGCCGCAAAGATAAACCTTCATCAAAAAGCGGGCAAGGGAAAAAGGCGCTTTTTTATATTATCCTTGCTACATTTGTTGGTAGCTTTGCCCGTTATTTCTGTCACTTTATTGCTGGTGTTATCTTCTTTGGGAAGTACGCACCACCAGGACAGTCAGCTGTTCTTTATTCATTGATCGTGAATGGTAGTACAATGCTCGGTTCATTTGCATTATGCACAGTATTACTACTACTCCTGTTTTCAACTTCACCACGCTTATTTAAAAGTATTGGTGCGCATAATATAAATTTTAAAAATAAGAGTGCCTAAATGGCAGTCTTATTTTTTATCATTTTAACCGAGAAGATCCCCTCCTCTAAACGAAGTGAAGGTGGGGGTCTTACTGCCCGTTAATACGGGATAAAAACCAAAAGGCCTTTCTCTACTGAGAAAGACCTTTTTCATTCTGTGTATTTAGACAAATCCTACTACACTTTTTTATTTAAATAGAAGTAAAACAACACACCATCTGCTGTATTATTTACACCATACTCTACGCCATGAAGTTCCAAAATATTTTTGGAAATAGCAAGTCCGAGTCCCGTTCCACCGTTTGAACGTTGACGAGCTGTATCTATACGGTAAAAACGGTCCCATATTTTATCTAATTGTTCTTCTTCAATATGAGTGCCTTTATTTTCTATACAAATCTTTATTTGATTTAGCTCATCTATTGTAGAAATAATAATATCCTCTTTTTCAGGTGTATAACGGATTGCATTCGTAATGAAATTGACAATTACTTGCTCAATGCGATGTTGATTTGCAACAACTTGAGCTGGAGATATGTGTTTGTGAATATGAAGTTGTTTCTTCTCTATTTCTAATGATAGTTGTCCACATATATGCTCAATGACCTCATCAATATGAAAAGTATCCATCTGCATTTTATACGTGCCAGATTCAAATTTAGCTAACTCCAGCATGTCCAAAATTAACATATCCATCTTATCCACTTCTTTTTCCATTGCCTGAAAATAATATTCTTTCTTATGTTCGGCTACCCCATCTTTTAGAATCGAAATACAGCTTTTCATAATACTTAGTGGTGTTTTCAATTCATGTGAGACACCTGAAATAAATTCTTTTCTCGTATTTTCTAGCTTTCTTTCTTTTTCAATATCTTGTTCTAATTGTTCAATATGTGTGTGCAATGTATTTGATAATATATTAATGTTGTTAGATAAATCGCCAATCTCATCTTTTGAAGTAATTGGGATTCTTTCCGAAAAATCTAAATGTGCAATTTTTTTCGTTGTATCATTAATTCGTAATAGCGGTTTTGCAATTTGTTTTGAGTAATAAAAAGATGCCAACAAGGTAAGTACTAGCACAAATGCAATAATATATACATAATAATCCTTTACCATTTGCACTGCTTCATCTACGGGCTGCAAGGACGCCATCGCGAATATATATGTTAAAGAGCCATCCTTTTCCTTTATCGGTTTGATTAATAATTTATATTTTATATCATTTTTTTCATAGTCATTTATTCTTAAGGCATCATTGTTATCTTTATTTTCATTTAACAGTAAGTCCGCTTGAAATTCTTTTATACTCTCCAAGAACAAAGTGTTTTTATAAAGTGGATTCACTATCCCTTTACTATCAGGTAGTTGCACTTTTGTAACAGTTCCCCCAAAACCAGTACTAGGAACTTGAGCAGCACTTTTCTTTTCCTCTTTCACCTTAGGAGCTATTTCATTTATTTTCTTATCTAATGGCTTGTTGGACCAATTTATACCCTTACTTAAATTTAATACAGCAGGAACAACTGTAGAATCTCTAACCATCCCATAAACTGAAATTTGCAACCCTGAAAAATACGGCATTTTTTCATTTTCAATCTCTTCTATCCCCATAAGATAATAGAGAGGGATTGTAAGGTTTGTTTTTCCAAGTTCCTTCTGCGATAGCCGATCCAGCTTTACTTCTAAATAAAAATCAGTCGCATGTTTTAAATTTCCATCACTATCTAATGCTGTAATCCATGTATTATTTTCTCTATAAAAATCTTGTTCCAGTTTCTGAATTGCTTCTGTGTTACCATCACTATTCAAATACTCTCTCTCAAAGGAGCTTATATTTGTTTGAATATCATTTACTTTTCTGTTGGCATAATATTGTTTGAAAAATATCGTTTGTCCAATAAAAATCGTCGCTAAAATCAACATGCATAGTGCTGTTGTAAGAATAAATAATTTGAGTACAATCCCTTTTCTCATACATTCCCCTCAAATTTATACCCCATCCGAACAACAGTCGTAATGTACTTTGCTTTATCTCCTAATTTATTTCGTAAATTACGGATATGACTATTCACTGTCCGGTCATCACCAGCAAATTCATATCCCCAAATTCTTGAAATCAATTGCTCTCTTGTCAAAACAATCCATTGATTCTGCATAAAATAGGTCAATATCTCAAACTCTGTATGTGTTAAATTAATGTCCACTCCCTCTATCGTAACGATACGTGATGGGAAATGAACACAAATTCCATGAATAGATAGCGTATCATCTTCATTACTTGGAGATTTACTTGTAAGTATTCGACTTTCAAGTAATCGCTTTGCCCTCGCTAGTAAAATAGGCGGACTATATGGCTTCGTTACATAATCATCCGCTCCTAACTCAAATCCAAGTAACGTATCGTCTTCATCCACACGTGCCGTGAGCATAATAATCGGCACTTGAGACGTTTTACGGATTCTTCGGCAAACAGACCAACCATCCAATTCCGGTAACATGATATCAAGAATAACTAAATGAACCTCTTCTTCTTCAAACAAGGATAAAGCTTCTTTCCCATCTCTTGCCTCAAGTACTTTATATTGTTCATTTAGAAAATAATCTTTCAATATTTCGCGTAAAATATCTTCATCCTCAACAATTAAAATTGTTTTTGTCATATTCCCTTCCCCCTTCTCTCATTCTAAATAGCTAAAGACAGAGTACTATACTCTCATTTTGAATCAGTAGAAATCAATTTCGCTTCAATAATATATCGATCTGGTGCATCACCTATATAATCAAATGGATAGCACGTCGTCAGCGTTAATGTTGGTTCTTCTTTCTTTACTATGACTGTGCGATCATCCGCATGTGTAATCCACATTTTTTGAATTTCATAAGTATAAATCTTATTATCGTATTCCACAATGAGGTTATCTTTTTCTTTAAGCTCTCCTAGCTCTGTAAATACAGTATCGCGATGTCCACTCAGTACAGTGTGTCCTCCTTCAGATGGAGCTGTTGTCATATCACTAACAAACATACCTACCCCTTTTTTCAATGTGGTATCACTTGCCCCCCAATATATAGAGAACTTCTTCTTTATTTTTGGGATATTTAACATCGCTACTTTCTCTCCTTCTTTATATTGCATTTGAGAAGAAGGTACTTGAGAATTCACAGATGTTTCAGTGGAATGCCCTTTTAATTCTATTTTTTCAAAATGCTTTATCTCTTCTGTCGTTAAATCTTGTGCGGAACTTTTTCCTTTATACCATTCAAAAAAATAATACGTCCCCATAAGAATACCGACTATCATGAAAGCAAATCCAATACGATTTATAAGTCTCACTTTAATCCCTCCATGCAAAAAATGGTAGGGATATCCTACCATTTTTAATATATGAAATTATCCCATTCTTTATAGACTAATTTATATTTTGTTTTACGCTTTAATTTTACGGCGCGTAAATCCAAACAATGATCCTAATGCTACAAGGCACGCGCTTAACGTCATCATTGTTATGCTATTTGATGCTGTATTTGGTAGTTTTTCACCTTTTGTAGCTTGCACTGCTGCTTCTTTTTTCATCTTATCTTGTTTTTGTTGCTCTTGAATTCCTTCTTTTTTCATCTTATCTTGTTTTTGCTGTTCCTGCATTGCTGCTTCTTTTTTCATTTGATCTTGTTTTTGTTGCTCTTGCACTACCGCTTCTTTTTTCATTTGATCTTGTTTTTGTTGCTCTTGCACTGCCGCTTCTTTTTTCATCTTATCTTGTTTTTGTTGTTCCTGCATTGCTGCTTCTTTTTTCGTTGTATCTTGCTGTACTTGTGCTACTTCTTCCTTTGTCATTGTCCCAGTAGACGCACTTGCTACCGAAGAATATCCTACTGATAAAAGTGCCATCGCACAGATTGGTAAAAGTTTCTTTTTCATTTTATATCTCTCCTTAGTATACTTTTTTCACATCGCATCGGATGTATTTATAGAATATATCTGTTATGTAAATATGAGATGCAGATGAAATGGATTTTTCTTAAAGATTCAATTACCTTCAAGAAAGCAAAATTCCCTATGCACACCTCTCTATTTACGGAATAAAAAAAGGCTGTCGAAAGTAGCTAATTCAACTACTTTCGACAGCCTCTTTTTTTAAATATCTAGAGCATAACACCGTTATCTTTAAATGAATACCAAGTACCATTAATTAAGTGTTTGCCTGTTGCCATTGCACCGTCAGATTTTAAATAATACCAGTTCCCAGATTCTTGTAACCAACCTGTTTTCATCGTACCATTCGGATTCATATAATACCAACCTGTATCATTTCTTACCCATCCAGTTGCCATTAATCCACGATGAATATAATACCACTTATTTCCTTCCTTCACCCAACCTGTTTTGAATGATCCATCTTGGTTTGCATATAACCAGCGATCTTCACCATCTGCTATCCAACCAGTCTGCATAACACCATCATTACCTAAATAATAATCTCTTCCATTTACCCTAACATAATCTTTTTGCACCATGATTCTATCTATAAAGTAATACCAATTTCCGTTATAACTTAACCATCCTTCATGAGCTTTTCCATCTTTATCAAAGTAATACCATGAATCTCCATCTTTTACCCATCCCATTTTTTGTATAGCTTGTTCTTCTTTCGGGACAGCCTGATTTACATTTCCACTTGTTTCTGCATGAGAAACGGCAGGTACTAAAAACATTACAGACATTAAAACTAGCAAAATAATTTTTTTCATTTTTCCCAGTCTCCCAAATAATAAATTATTTTTTAGTTTCTATACCCTACAAGTAAATTATATTACGAATTATAGGGATAAACAACTATTTTGTAATACAAATGTAATATTTTTATCATTTTTGTTACTTTTATATTTTAATAGTAACATTTCACCGTTACATCCTTACAATTAATATAGATGTTTCTCTTTTACTAAATTCCTTTTTTATCCCGTATAAATGGAAATTTATACGGGATAAAAAAGCATTGTAGATTCCCTCTACAATGCTTTTTCTGTGTCTCAGTGTCTAATTGTTACTTTCGCGTGAGTTTAGAATAAAAGGGGCTGGAGTGATAACTAATTGTCTCGGCTCAGTTTTCTTTAAGTGATTTTTGACGTTACACTTACGACGTTGGAAGGCCCATGCCTCTATCGGGTTTGTGAGAATGATCCTTTGCTCTTCATTAGGGGTCTCTTCTTCAAACTTACAACTTTCGCTCCATTTACACCACTTCATTGTAAACTGTGAAGAAGAATGATCGTTTTCCCGATCAAACAAGTGCAAAAGGCACATCTCTTCATCTAGTACCATCTTATTACTAGTTGATAACAAAGCAAGGGTCGTCCAACGTTTCTCCATTCCCTCCTACTCCTTTTCACATATAGTGCCTAAAGCTTATTTTACCTAAAATGTGCTTGCCTTTTACCTTACATCTATAAGTTTATCCAAAAGACGACTACTCAACTATCGATTTTTCTTACAAATCACCTTACATTTTTGTAAGAAATGAAAAAAACCTTCATCTAAACGAATGGAGGGTTTTTAATCATTTTTCATCTATATATTTTTTCATATCATCTAATCCAGCTTCATACAGTTGCAACATCATTCCATGAGAAATTGCTCCAAGAACTAAAGTCATCCCAATGAGTGGAATGCGAATAGCAGGAACATCAATTAAGTAAGCCAACATACCAAGAACAATTGTTAAAAGTAATGCTTTTATAAATGTAACACTTGTGTACTGTTTCTTTTTCATGATTATCACCCTCCATAGAAGCGCTTTCTCAATATGATCAGTATATCATCAGATTATTTTGTGGGGATTTTTGTAAAAAGAATGCTATTATACAAATAAAGGAATTCCTCTAAGATAAATCAAATTCTTTTTTATTTCCTCACCTCTACTCTCTAACCACGTTGGACGAAAAATAATACTCTATATAAATCTTCTGCTTACTCTATTCTATTATGTTTATATCCGTTCACTACTTTCGTCATACAATATAAAAGAATCATATAAAACATAACTGGGATTATAATAATTCTTGGCTCTAGCATTAATTCTCCATAGTAATAACTAATTAAATTTGCCCAGTCATTTAGGTATGGAACATATATACTAAATTGATCATGAGCTTGCCCGGAAACAATTTTCGTTCCCCCTAAAAATAATTTAAACAGAGCAAGATGTAACATAATTAATAATACTTGCACCATTTGCTCTCCAATTTGAAATATAATTTGTGGTTGTAATACTTTCATAATATGAGTTCGAAACACATGCCATCTGCTTCCTCCTAATAAGAAAGAACTCTTTACATATTCCTTGTTCCAAAGTTGCTGAACTTCTTTATGAAAAAATCGTGTCATTCCTGGCACTGCTACAAAAACGAATACAAGAAATTGTATACATAGTACTTCTATATTTGTGACAATAGGTTTCGTTCGTAGCTCATAAATGATAAATGGTGTAAGAAATAAGATACAAAATAACGTTTGCGGAAAAAATTGCAAACTAACAGTAACACGTTGTAAGAAAAAAATTCCCCACTTATCATTATGAATGAACAGGCTCATCAATAAAGAAATGATTACTCTAGCAACTGCCACAAAAAATGAAATTAAAATTGTGTACTTAGCCCCATCTATTACTTTATAAAATAAATCTTCTCCTTCTCGATCCGTTCCAAACCAATGTGCACGGGAAATTGAAAAAGGAGCCGCTTCAACAATTTCTCCTTTTTCATTGTATCGATATTCCACTACCTTAGACTCCTCTTGAAAATATGGGAGTGCAATACTTATTATTAATAATAAAATAATCGGGAATAAGAAGTACTTATAACGCTGGCTATGCATACAACTTCCTCCTTAACCAATTCAATCCTACTATTACTCCATACATAGGCACTATAAATAACAGCAGCAAATAAACGATAACCACCAGATCTTGACCGCTAATCAAAATCGAAAATAAACCTCTTATGTTAAACATATACTCAAAAACGAATAAGCTCGTTATCAAGGCTAGTAATATTGATTCAATATGATTCACAACTGAAACAACCATATTGCGAAAAATATGCCTGCACAAAATATACATGTTACCAAACCCTTTCGCTCTCGCAAACATAACATAACCTTGCTTCTGCTCCTCATTTATAAGTAGCATTTGAAATTGGAATAAAGAGATGGTAGGTATAATAGCTAAAATGAGAAGTGGTAATACAATAGATGTATTTTGCATCGTAGAAAATGGATGTAGTGGTAAAAATCCGGTATACCTATATATACTTACCATGAAAAGTTGAAGAAAAAAAATTAGGAAGACATCTGGAATTGTTTTAAGAAAAAATACAGCTTCTTCTATCACTCGCTGTACACGCCTCGGTGAAACCGCCGCAATGATACTACATAAAAAAGACGAACATATAGAAACTATAAGCGCTCCAAGTATAAGCACGAGTGAATATGTATATGGCTTAAATATAAGTGGAAATAAGGGAAATTCCCTTTCTTGTATCTTAAATATTTGTACATTGTTTGAAACAGTCGCTACTTGTGTAGCCATTTTCAGCTTTAACTCTTCTGGATGTATAAGTGCAGAGATAACATGTATACATTGTGTAAAAAAATGCTCTACATGTATTCCAACTTTCTTCCCATTTATAAATAACATCGGAAGACTTACAATCACTACAAATAGCATAATCATAATAAATAGTTGAAGAATTATTGAGATTATTTTTTTAAACATTCCATTCTCCTCCCAATTTCTCTAGCATGAACGGATCATGAAAACTTCAAATCGAACTTTCATTTTATTTTATTCTGGCTTTCCTAATATAAACCTTTAGCCAATATGTATTTCTCTTTTTTGACTTTTCCCCTTCAATCCTTTACAGTCAAAATGTTCACAAGTTTTACAACGCAGGAGGATCCTAATGAAAATTGAAATAAAAGATACTTTAATCTCTGAAGAAGCATTACAAACAAAGGTAAAAGAACTAGCACTGCAAATTGAACGCGATTTTGAAGGAGAAGAAATCGTTGTGATCGCAGTACTAAAAGGTTCTTTCGTCTTTGCTGCTGATTTAATTCGTCACATTAAAAATGAAGTAACAATCGACTTTATCTCTGCATCTAGTTACGGCAACCAAACGGAAACAACAGGAAAAGTTAAATTGTTAAAAGATATCGATGTCAACATTACAGGCAAAAATGTAATTGTTGTAGAAGACATTATCGATTCTGGCTTAACACTTCACTTCTTAAAAGACCACTTCTTTATGCATAAACCAAAAGCATTAAAGTTCTGTACATTACTTGATAAACCAGAGCGTCGTAAAGTTGATTTGACAGCCGAGTATGTAGGCTTCCAAATTCCAGATGAATTTATCGTCGGCTATGGCATTGACTGTGCAGAAAAATATCGTAACTTACCATTTATCGCTTCAGTAGTAACAGAAAAATAAAACCACATACAACTTCCATCAATTTTTGATGGAAGTTTATTCATATCATCCACTACTATATAAATACAAATTAAAAAACCAACATAAAACCTTTCTTTTTAGGTAGGAGAGAGCTCTCTTCATACACCGTGCCAAATTAAATTATTGCCAGGACATTTTACGATGATTTATAACCCAGAATTAGTATAATAGAGTCCTTGTTATACTTTGGTAATTTATAAAGTTCGCATTTTTATAAAATAAACATTATAATTAAAAATATAAAAGGTTGTTAACAAAAAACGTTAACAACCTTTTTATTTTTTTTTAGAAAAATTTTTCACTTTAGAGGAGTGATTGTATGTATTGGAAAAGAAATAATAAGCCTGTAGAAGATCCAGAAGAAATCGCTGTATGGGAATGCCAAACAGAAGATTGTTTAGGATGGATGCGTAAAAACTTTTCTTTAGAAGAAGAACCCAAATGTCCTTTATGTAAAGGTGATATGAATAGCGGGACACGACTACTACAAAAATTGTAAAGATTAGGTTCCATTTCCCCTACATTCCTCAATTATGAAATCCAATAAAGAGAAGATCCTCTTTCTCCTTATCTACAGTGCAAGTTTACTTCCTAATTATGAATTTGAAATAAATGATTGAAAAAAGCAGCTATTACTTAAAATAGCTGCTTTTTTCCTTACTGTCTACGAATATTTAGACAAGTAATCTATCCTATTACCTGATTTTTCTTTTGTATATATAAATATAAAACACTTGCTATGACGACAATTGTGCCACCAAAATAGAGGCCATACTTCGTCGCAAGTTCTACAATCGCCTCGATGTGTTTACCAAACATAGAACCAAGCATAAAATAAAGCAACGTCCACATAAATCCCGTCGTGTATGAATACAAAGCATATGTTTTAAATGACATACGATTCATACCAACCAAATAAGGAACAATATGTCTAACGACAGGTATAAAATAACTTGTTACTAATGCATAATGTCCATATTTACCAATCATTTCTTGTGATTGTAAAAGATACTTCGCCTTTTTCTTTTTCATCAATTTATCAAGTACTTTATCACCAAAAACCTTTCCAAGTATATACCCTAAAGAGAGGCCGGATACGACACCTAAATAGGTTAATAAAAATGCCGGAATTACACTTAGTATGCCTACTGACGATACAAACCCACCACTCATCACAATCATTTCATCTGGAATTGGCATACCTACAATCCCAAGCCATAAACAAAAGAATAAAGCCGCATAGCCATACTGCTCAATATAGGATAACAATTCATGTAATTCCATTAGGCGTATGACCTCCTAGCCTTTTTCTACAACTAAGAACATGTGCTGGAGGAAGATTCAACCAAACCTTTTTTAGTGAAATTTCCTGAAAAAAGGTTTGGATAAATGCTTTCCTTGCAAGCGAATATTGAAACGTAATAAACTCGCCATCCTCACTTAATGACTCCATTACACTGGATAAAATACGAGATGATACTTCCGTTGGTAAGGATGTAAAAGGTAACCCTGATAATACATAATCAACCTTCTCTATTTGTAACTCCTTTATATATTTCTTTATGTTCTCAGCTGATCCATGTATAACCAAAACGTTTGGATCGTCCTTAAACTGCTTCTGTAACTTTTTGAAAAAAACTTCATTAATTTCAATCAAGATAAATATTGTATGTTCTTTTTTTCTCTTTATAATCTCTCTCGTGAATGATCCTGTTCCAGGTCCCAATTCTAGAATATACTTTGCTTCTTCGAAATTAATCGCGCCTACCATCTTTTTGGCTAATATGTTAGAACTAGGTGCAATTGCTCCAGTATTCTTTGGATGTTTCACAAATTCGGTTAAGAATGTAATAAGTTGCATCTCTAACCTCTCCCGTTCATTCAATATCGTCTAATATAGCTCCAAGTATAACTATCATTTTTTAAAAAATAGCATGGGAATTTCTTAAGATTTTATGAAGATGTAAAAAAGCAGCTATCGCTTCTAGCGATAGCTGCTCCTTTCATTACTTCGAGCTCACGATCTTGTAATAAGAACGAACTGTTAAGAAGTAATATCCAATATAAATGACGCTATACACACCAATACTCATTAATAATGGAATCAAAATTTCATATGGCATTAACGTTGATAATCCTTTTAATGCAAATAAGCTGTGGCAAATCCCTACTACTAATGGAATTGCAAAGATAAAGCTTACTTGTTTCGCAATTGCCTTTTTCATTTCTTGTTTTGTAACCCCGACTTTACGTAGTACAACGTAACGATCGCGGTCTGCACTTGCTTCTGTTAGCTGTTTGAAGTAAATGATAGAGCCTGTTGCTAATAAGAAGACAAGTCCTAAGAATAGACCGATAAACATCATTAATCCTGTTGCTTCCAGCATACCATGGAAACCCGTGTAGAAATCATTGAAAGGTCGCGCAACTTCTGGTTCTCCAGCTGGCATCACTTTCTTTAATTTCTCTGTTAGCACTTTACTATTCTTCTCATCTTTTACATCGATATTTTTAACGATACGTGTGTCAGCTACTGCCTTCGCACTCTTATATACTTCATCTGGTACAACAACGAATAGTTCCCCTAAGTTCGTTATATTACGTCCTTCAGCACCTTTAATCGTTAATGTTTTCGCTTCATTACCAATCGGGAATACCGCTTTATTCCCTTTATATACAGTGCTGAACTCATGCCCTTCAATATACATACCATCAAATACGAATGCCTCGTTAGCCGCCAAACTTACAGCCTCTATATCCATATTCTTTGCTATGTTATTAAATGCTGATTGCGATACAAGCTGATATTTCTCGGTAACTAAATAATTTGTATTCATACCCATATCTGCTTTTTCGCCTTCAAACTTCCCTTTAACAGGAACCATTTCTATTTCGAATTGGTTCGTTACAGGATGCTTCTGTTTCTCTTCACCCAAAATCGCATTTACTTTATTATCAAGTGCCGCATCCTTTTTCTCGTAAGAATAACTGTGCGGCGCATAATCTTTCGTTTGTTTAAACGTGTTGTAATACATCGTAACAGACGTACCAACTGCCGTTAATGTTACCGCACTTAATATTGCAATAGTTGCTAGAGATTTTGCATTTCCTTTAATGCGGTACAGTAACTGTGACGTCGTTACCATGTTCATACCGTTATAGAAAGATGATTTCTTATGTCTTGCTCGTTTTAATACAAATACTGTAAAGAACATAAATAGTAAGTACGTACCAAGTACTGTTGCAAGTAAAATATAAAGCGCAACTGTCATAAAGTCTATATATTTAATTGCTTTAATATACATCAGTGATAAGAAATAGCCAGAACCGATTAAGAACACTGAAATCAATGCCATAATCATTGATCCTTTTGGCATCGTTTCTCCTTCATGTTCTGCACGGAAAAGTTCAATTAATTTAAAGCGATAGATTAAACGATATCCTTGAAGTGATGTATAAAGGATAATCACAAAAAAGATAATTGCCGTATCAATAATTGCAGACATTGGTACTTCAAAATGAACATTTAAATTCAGTCCCATCATACTTACTAACAATTCAAGGAACAACTTCGACAGTACACTACCAATCGCAATCCCGATTACTAATGACATTAAGCCCATCAACATATTTTCATAAAATAACATTTTACCGATTTGTCTTTTTCGAATACCAAGCAGTGAATATAATCCAACTTCTTTTTTACGTTTCCGTGTAAAGAACCCGTTAGAGTATATAATAAATACCGCTACGAAAATAATCAGCATCACACTGGAAACTTGGAATGCTCCGCTAATTTTCTTAGATCCTTCCGCTGCTTTTTCCATTTGTGAATTATATTGCAGCGCTTTAAATGTAAAATAAATGACGATGCTAAAGATCATAGATGCAAAATATAAAAAATAATCCTTAAAGTTCCGCTGTATATTGCGGAGGGCAATGCTAGATAACGTCATCCATGGCACCTCCGGAAATTGCGGACATTACGTCTACTACTTGTTGGAAGAATTGTTTACGAGTTAATTCCCCGCGGTGCAATTCTTTATATAACTCACCGTCTTTAATGAAGATAACACGTTTACAATAACTTGCCGCAAACGCATCATGCGTTACCATTAAAATTGTTGAATTATCATATTCATTTAATGACTTCATACTTTCTAATAAGTCTGTTGCTGATTTGGAATCAAGTGCTCCTGTTGGCTCATCCCCAAAAATCATACTTGGATTTGTAACGATTGCACGTGATGCTGCGCAGCGCTGCTTCTGTCCACCAGATACTTGGTATGGAAATTGACTTAAAATATGATCGATGCCGAACTTCTTCGCAATCTCAAGAACGCGGCGATCAATTTCATTCGCTTTCACTTTTGATAACGCAAGTGGCAATGCAATGTTCTCTTTCACCGTTAGCGTATCTAATAAGTTATAATCTTGGAAAATGAATCCTAAATGATCACGGCGGAACAATGCTAATTTATCATCATTCATTTTCACAATGTCTTTCCCATCAATTAAAATCTCACCGCTCGTTGCATTATCAATTGTAGAAAGAACATTTAAAAGAGTCGTTTTACCAGATCCAGAAGGTCCCATAATTCCAACGAATTCACCTTCTTGCACTTGTAAGTTAATACCTTTTAACGCTTCAAATTTATTTCCACCTGTATCATATACTTTTTTAATATTTTTCGCTTCTAACACTGTTTTCATCTCTATATCCCTCACTTCTTCTATTCTCTATTTTCACTATATCTAACTCCTACTCTTGCCACTATCGATGTTTCTTACACAAACATGACAATTATGTAAGGCTACTTAGCAGAAGACATGGACATTTAACTTCATGAAATAACTACTTTGCTACTATAGCATTGGGATAAATAGCCATCCATTCATTCTCCTTACAGAAACATTACATTTCTGTAAGGTACCCTATATAATTGTGCACGAAATGTCGGATGAGGTTATTTCATTCCTGCTATTCTATTAACAAAGGAGGTCATATGATGGATTCGCTTAAAAATATGAATGCAGCAATACAGTATATTGAAGACAATCTTACGAATGACATTGACTTTAAAGAAGTGGCTAGGCTAGCTTTCTGCTCGGAATACCATTTTAAAAGAATGTTTTCCTTCCTTTCAGGCACGTCGCTTTCAGAATATATTCGTTGTAGACGCCTTACTCTTGCAGCATTTGAGCTAAATGCTAGCAATGTAAAAGTCATTGATATCGCTATAAAATATGGATACAACTCGCCAGATTCCTTTTCACGTGCATTTCAAAATCTGCATGGGATAACACCGTCAGAGGCTAGAAATAGCAGCCATACCCTTAAGGCTTACTCACGAATGACCTTCCAGTTATCCATTAAAGGAGGAAATGAAATGAACTATCGAATCGAAAAAAAAGAGACGTTTCGCATCGTTGGTATAAAGAAACGAGTACCGATTATTTTTAGTGGTGTAAATCAAGAAATTGCTTCTATGTGGAAAAGCTTAGACAGTCAATCAATTCACACATTAAAGACCCTTTCGAATGTGGATCCTACAGGACTCATCAGTGCTTCTACCAATTTTTCTGAAGGGAGAATGGAGGAAAAAGGAGAACTTGATCACTATATTGGCGTCGCAACAACGAAAACTTGTCCAGAGCAGTTCAAGCAACTTGAAGTTCCTGCCTCAACATGGGCTATATTTGAAGCAATTGGGCCATTTCCTAATGCATTGCAAAATGTATGGGGACGTATTTATTCCGAGTGGTTTCCATCTTCGAATTATGAACAAATGGAAGGACCGGAAATCCTATGGAATGAAAATAAAGATGTGACTTCATCTACTTTTAAAAGTGAAATATGGATACCAGTTGTAAAAAGGTAATATATTCCTAGTTGATTATTAAAGTAAAGAAGCTGTCCCAAAAGGTCATTTTTAACACCCTTTTGGAGACAGCTTTTTTAGACTAATGCTTCACTTTATCCTTCTTTTAGACTCATTGCTATACAACACTGCAGTCATAATCGAAATCATTACAACAAATACAAAAGTAAACATTCTATAGTTTGATATCACAGCAGTACCTATAAGAAAGGCAGGAATGACTGCCAGAATCATGCCTCCAAGCATACCAAGAACAGCTCCCATACTCTGTTTCACTACTTGGGTTTCTGATACCCAATCATAATAAGCAAATCGGTTATTAATAAAAACACCCCATACTGCTGAAAAAAAGGAATATGTGATTGGGGTAATTACGATTAAAATTGAAGTCCAAATACCTGGCTTTAAACCTATAATCATAAGGATAGCGCTAATAATTGATGTAGGTATGCTGAGTGAAAGATTCATGAGAATCTTACTGTCATAGATCATTTTCGGTGTAAGAGGCAATGACTTGATAATCCATACGTTTTTCCCCTCGAGCGACAATGACACACACGTTGTACACGTCATTGCAATCATTGCTGAAATAACAAATGGAGCAACCTTTTGTAAAAGCGTTTCGATTCCAGGATATCCAATAAATTGACTTGGCCCTACTATAACGACTGCAAGTGAGAATATGACTGCCATGACAACTCCCATACCGATATTAATCACATATACTGTAGAAGAAAAGAAACGCTTCCGTTCTTTTTTATATAATGCAATCAACACTTTTTCTTTCTTCATATGATCAATCTTGTAATCGGAACGCGTATGGTACGTAGAAACTCCTGTATTGATTTGCTTATATTTGAAAGAGAGTATTTTTACAAAAAGATAATACCAAATAACTGATATGCTGACAAAAAGAATAAAAGCTCCTATATTCGCATCGACAATTGCTTTTTGAAAAATGTTAGCTAGCGGATACACTTTAGTCAATTGCTCTGAAACGATTGCTCCAATCCCTTCTAAGTCAGTAAAACTATATTTCGCATTTCCCTGCTTGAACATAAAGTAGCCAAATATAATAATTGCCATAAAACTTAAAACAGTAGTGACTCGATTCGCATGTCTAAACTTAGATGCTATCGCCGTAATGCATGCACCAAAAACAGCCGCAATTGTTGTTGGAATTAAAGATACTGTAAACAGAGTTATGATCCACATTACATAGAAAGATATTGATGGATTCTCATATATACAATAAATAATCCCCATCGGCAGCATGATGATCATTGAAAAGACAGTATTTAATACGTACAAATACAAAAATCTACTAGCAATAATCGTATCTACACGAATCGGTAAAGACATGACAAAATCATAATCCTTAAAGGCAAAAATTTCACCATTCGCCTTAAACATAGTGAAAAACAAAACTAATATACTGCTAATAACGAATGCATAAACTGGAATGACTTCCCCTATCCCCAGTTTGATTAATCCATATGCCGCGCCTCCACAATATAGCATCAAAAGGGCAGCAACCAAGGCGATTGATACTGAAATTAAAATTTTACTCTGCTTCTTTTTCTTATCTTTTTCATACTTGAAAGTATTTAGACCAAGCTGCGTTATCAGACGGATTTTTAAAAGCGCTAGCGTATTATTCTTCATCAGCAAGCACCTTCATAAAGAGCTCTTCTAATGAATTTCCCTTGATTAAAGACTTTACTTCCCCCGAGATTGCTAGTTTCCCTTTATGAATCATCGCTATCTTATTGCATAACTTCTCTGCTACATCTAATACATGAGTAGAAAAGAAAATCGCACTGCCTGATTCACAAAGTTCCTTCATCATCCCCTTAAGTACAAGAGCCGCCTTTGGATCGAGACCAACAAAAGGCTCATCTAAAACTAATAATTTGGGATGATGCACAACTGCTGATATAATCGCTACTTTTTGTTTCATACCGTGTGAGTAGGAGGATATTAAATCCCCCAAATATGGTGTAATCTCAAAAGCATCTCCATATGTTTGTATCCGTTCTTCCCTGTCCTTTACAGACACCCCAAAAACATCCGCCACAAAGTTCAAATATTGAATCCCTGTTAGTTGTTCATATAAATCTGGATTATCAGGAATGTATGCCATGACCTTCTTACACGTAATCGGGTCCTTTTTTACTGAATGTCCATCAACAAAAATTTCGCCCTCCTCAAAGTCTATAACACCTACTAGTGACTTAATCGTCGTACTTTTCCCAGCGCCGTTATGTCCGATAAACCCAAAAATATCTCCCGCTTGAACAGTTAAACTCAAATCATCTACTGCTTTTTTGCCACCTTTGTAGGTTTTGCTAAAATTTATGATTTCTAACATGCCCTCTCCCCCAAACGATTTAAACTCGCGTATACCAAGACTGAATATTCAGACCTAAATAACTAAAATGATACGCAATAAGACTTCATCCTTACCACATATCATTACTTGCAAACGTCCTTACAGAATCGTATCTACTATTTATAATTGTTCCTTTTTATATAAAATATAAGAATATCCATTCGTCAACACCACAGCAATTAATATCATTGTAAGCATCATATAAGATCTCCATTCAGCTGGCACAACAATACTTACCATCATCATAAGTCCTAAAGCTACAAATACTTTTCCGCTAAAGCGATGTGTTTTGCGCCATACTTCTTCATTGCTTAACGTCCATGGGTTACGCATACCCACAAAGAAATTCGGTTTACACTGCGGTAAATAATTACCAATAATTAAAAATAAAATTCCAACAAGTAATTCGGGGACCCGATTAATAAATAATTTATAACCTAAGCCATTTGTAATGATATCTATGTTTCCGATAAATAAGACAACTAGCAGGCTATTATTTATCATCATCAAAGCTTTAGAAAACTTTTCATAGTTTTCTTTCTTTGGATCAATTTTTTGTAAAACATTTAGAAATACATAACAACCAATCATGATACCAACCATAGACATCATTCCAGTTAATTTCGATGAAAATCCATCAGCAGTCCCGCCGCTCCAATGGGTTGCGATTGTATCTGGCAAGTATGGCCAAGAAATTGCCCATATTAAGCAAGTTGTAAGAATTAATATAATTGCAAAAAGATGCTTTTTCATTTCCCCTCTCCCCCTTTATTCGTAAACGTAAACACCCAAGTTAATAAATCTTGAAAAACAGTTGTGTTCAAGGAATACACAACAAATTGCCCTCTTTTTTCATCTTGTATAAGTTCCGCGTTTTTAAGTGCACTTAAATGATGTGAAATACTTGGCTTTGTCATATTGAACTGTTCGGCAATTTCACCAGCTGTTAAATCACCTTCTTTTAATAAATCTAATATTTTTCGCCTTGTTGGATCTGCTAATGCTTTAAATGCTTGGTTCAATGTCTTTCTTCCTTTCAATAATTAGACATTTAGATATTTATCTAAATGTTAAAATAAAAAACGTATATTGTCAATTATATCCATAACCCTTTTTACTTTTTCCACTTTTGTCCTATACTGTTTACTAGCACTCGTTTCAAGGTAATGAAAAGACAAGAAACACATGGTACACTATAGCTACAATTGTTTTTTTAGGAGGAATATACATATGTATAAAATTTTAATCGTTGAAGACGATCCAAATATCTCATCTTTACTTCAGTCTCACATTCAAAAATATGGTTATGAAGCTGTTGTTGCGGATAACTTTGATGATATTATGGATTCTTTTAATAGAGTGAAACCACACCTAGTGCTTCTAGATGTAAACTTACCGAAGTTCGATGGCTTCTACTGGTGCCGTCAAATTCGTCATGAATCTACTTGCCCGATTATTTTCATTTCTGCTCGTGCTGGTGAGATGGAACAAATTATGGCGATTGAGAGCGGTGCGGATGATTATATTACAAAACCATTCCACTACGATGTTGTAATGGCGAAAATTAAAGGTCAATTACGCCGTATTTACGGTGATTATGCTCCAAATATTTCAGAACGAATTGTTGAAGTTGAAGGGCTAAAATTATTCCCGGAACGACCAGAAATCCATTTTGGAACGAAGCAAGTTCTTCTTACAAAGAAAGAAGCTATCTTAGCTGAAATGTTATTATCGAAACACCCTCGTACAGCAAACCGCGAAGATCTATTAGCTGCGCTTTGGGATGATGAAAGCTTCGTTGAAGAAAACACGTTAAACGTAAACATTACACGTCTTCGTAAGAAATTTAATGAGCTTGGTATTGAAAACGCAATTGAAACAGTACGCGGATTAGGGTATCGTTTTAACGCAACTTGGAGTGAATAAGCATGAAGTTATTTTTGCGTGATCATTTTGCATTTTTTCTATTATACGCATTAAATTTCGGTATCATTTTTATTCTCTATGATGCAGTTGATGGATTTCAAAACAATAAATTTTATTTCATCGTATTAAGTTTATATTTATTTATTTGCTTCCTTGTTTATCGTTATGTTCGCAACCGCAGAATGTATCACAGATTAAGTGAGCCACCGGAAAAAATGGAAGATGCGTTTATTGAAAGAGCGACCGCACCTATGCCACACGGCGTAAATGAGCTTGTTCGGACTCAATATCGTTTGTTCCAAAAAGAACTGCAATCATATGAAGTCAAACAACAAGAACACCAATTGTTTATTAACCACTGGGTACATCAAATGAAAACGCCAGTTTCTATTATGCAGCTGATGGTACTAGAAATGGAAGATGAACATCTCATTCCGAAGTTTAAGAAAGAACTAGAAAGATTAAATCAAGGACTTGATATGGCGTTATATATGGCGAGACTCAATAACTTCCACGAAGACTTCCATGTAGAAACGATTTCACTAAAGGATGCCGTAACAAAAAATATTAACGGCTTAAAAGAACTCTTTATTCGTAACGGTGTATTCCCTGTTCTAGAAGTTCATTCTGATCTTATGGTTGCTTCTGATGCAAAGTGGCTGAAATTCATTATTTATCAGTTAATGACGAATGCGGTTCGCTATTCTGGCGAGCGAGGCAAGAAAGTCTTCTTATCTGGCTATCGAAATGGGAAAGATATTATTTTGGAAATTCGTGATGAAGGAGTTGGTATCCCGCAGGAAGATATCCGAAGAGTATTTGAACCATTTTATACAGGGAAAAATGGACGTACTTTCGGAGAATCAACTGGTATGGGGCTTTATATTGTCAGTAAAATTTGCTCTTATTTAGGTCATTCCGTGAAGTTAGACTCTGAAGTAGGTAAAGGGACTAGCATTAAGATCATCTTCCATAATGCTTTAAATCATCAAGCAGACGGCTCGGGGAAGGTGATTGAAGAATGAACATACACAATTTCAGCGAAATGTATGAGAACTCACTCTCATACATTTTTTGCAACATGACTACATCTATATCTTCGATTTGGAGGTATACAGCATGACTTTTTGGCAGTTTGCATTTAAAAACGTAACGCGAAATTCCCGTGCTTATTTTGCCTATTTTTTAAGCAGTGCGTTTTCCATTGCGATTTTCTTCTCATTTGCGGTGTATTTATTTCATCCTCGGCTACAAAATTTTAGTACAGTTGATGGAATTACAGGGTTAATGATATTTTCAGAAGTGGTCATTGTGTGCTTTTCCTTTTTCTTTCTGCTTTATTCCATCGGTACTTTCTTAAAAGTTCGTAAAAAACAATTTGGAGTTTTAACCGTTTTAGGAATATCGAGAAGGCAATTAAAACGTCTTGTTTTTATGGAAAATATGTTGATTGGGATATTGTCCATCTTTGTTGGCATTCAACTTGGACTCGTATTCTCACAATTTTTCTTGTTAGTAACAGGAAAAATCACACACGTCCCAGGATTGTATTTATATTGGCCTTCAGGGGCCATCCTTTTAACTGCAACAATCTTCCTTGGACTCTTTATCGTTGTTTCTGCTTTTACTCCTATGCTCATCCGAACAAGAAAAGCCGTACGCCTTTTAAAAGAAGGAAGAGTAAAGCAAAAAGAGCAAAAACCATCTATACTTATTTCTTTATTTGGTGCTCTATGTTTGCTATTGGGATATATACTAGCTGGAAATCCAATGTTCTTTCTATCTTTAGATCCAAAGATAGGATCGATTTACATGTTTTCTAGCATTTTCGTCATTCCGTCACTTGTGGCAATTGGAACATACTTTTTCTTTTCACAAATTTGCTTCCTGCTCATTCGGATTTTGAAAACAAGACGAAAATTTTACATGAAGCGAATTAATATGCTGTGGATTTCAGATTTGGCAAGCCGTATTCGAACAAATATTAATATGCTTTTTATTGTAGCTATGCTATCTACTCTCGCATTTACAATGATTACATTCATATATGGGTTTGGGAAATTCATAAAGTTGGATGTTGCCAAAAATAATCCATTCCCGTTCACCTATATTTCATACGATGCCAATCCACTTGCTTCACAGCATATGGACTGGTTAGAAAAACGACTTAGCGAAGAACAATTTACCTATAAAAAGTTCAAAACAGACTTATATGCCGTTTCATTACAAAAGGACAAAACCACTCCTTATGAAAGAGAAGCATATGTATTAAAAGAAAGTGACTATAATAAACTTGCGACTGCTTTACATCTCAAGCACCTTTTTGTAAAAGAGAATGAAACATACATCCTACCTGGATATGGATATCAAAACATATTGAGTCCACTGCAAGAAGATTTCAAACAAAAAAACGTTACACTTTCGCAAAATTCACTTACATTACATGTAAAAGATTATGAGAATTTTAGCGTAACACCAGCTGGTCTGACACCACAATTACTAATTTTATCTGATGATACAGTACATGCTTTATCGAATAACATGAGACATATGACACTGTATAACTTTCAAGTACAAGACTGGGAAAAGACATATGTAATCGCTGAAGAATATATTAATAAATTGGAAAAAGATCGAAAAAGTATCGCATCTAAAGAACCTTTATATATCATGTGGGAAGCGAGTGATACGCTATACCAAATTAAACTAGGCGCCGCTTCATTCTTCTTTATTGGTACTTTCCTTGGTGTCATTTTCTTCATTGGTGCCGGGAGTGTCCTTTACTTCCGTATGTATACGGACTTAACAAGTGAACAAGAAAAATATATTACGATTACAAAAATCGGGTTAACAGAATCTGAAATGAAGCGTTCCGCTACCATTCAGCTAGCGATCTTATTCTTCGTTCCGTACATCATGGCTTCCATTCATACAATGTTTGCTACAAAAATGCTACAAGAAGTCATAAATCTATCATTATTTGCTGAAATTACAGTTGTTCTTACGATATTTGGAACGGTTGAAATTATCTTTTTCTTGTTAATTCGTTCCTTATATATGCAAAAACTATCTCGACATATTAGTCTTTAAAAAATAGAAAGGTGATTCTTTATGGAAGAAGTCTTACACATTAAAAATGTCTCTAAAGTTTATGAGGGCAAAGTCCCTCATACCGCTTTAAAAAATATTAATTTACATGTAGATAAAGGAGAATTTGTCGCAATTATGGGGCCTTCAGGAAGCGGTAAATCTACTTTCTTAAATGTAATTTCAACAATCGATTCTCCTACTGCAGGCGAAGTTTTTATTAACGGGAAACAGCCGCACACATTCCGCAGGGAAAAACTAGCTGTTTTCCGCCGCCAAGAACTAGGGTTTGTTTTTCAAAACTTTAACTTATTAGATACGTTAACAATTGGTGAAAATATCGTATTACCATTAACGTTAGACAATGTTCCGCTAAAAGAAATGGATAAGAGATTAGATATTGTTTCAAAGAAACTTGGGATTGACCACATTTTAGACAAGCGGATTTTCGAAGTTTCTGGTGGACAAGCACAGCGCACTGCGGTAGCTCGCGCTGTTATTCATAATCCATCTCTCTTGCTTGCTGATGAGCCTACAGGAAATTTAGACTCTAAAGCAGCAATCGACGTAATGGAACTTTTTACAAAATTAAATAAAGAAGAACAAGCAACGATCTTAATGGTAACACATGACCCGTTCGCAGCGAGCTATTGCAACCGCGTGATTTTTATTAAAGATGGTGAACTTTATAATGAATTACACCGCGGACTATATCGAGAAAAGTTCTATCAAGAAATACTTGATGTATTAGCATTATTAGGAGGAAGACGTGGATGACATTTTGGCAATTTGCATTAAAAAATGTCATGCGTAATTCTAAAGCATATTTTGCATATTTTTTAAGTAGTGCTTTTTCGATAATGGTTTTCTTCTCACTTACTGTATACTCGTACCATCCGCGTTTACAGAACTTACATGAACAAGGACCTCTGATGAATTTAATCGGAATGGCGCAATTTGTTATCATCATGTTCTCGTTCTTTTTCTTGCTGTATTCGATTGGAGCATTTTTAAACGTACGTAAAAAACAATTTGGTATTTTAACAGTTCTCGGTATCTCTAAGAAACAATTAAAACGCCTTGTATTTATGGAAAATATGATGATTGGAATATTAGCCATTTTTGTTGGTATTCAAGGTGGTCTTGTTTTTTCTAACTTTTTTCTATTGGTTACGTCCAAATTAACAGGTGCAACAGGGCTCTACTTATATTGGCCTACAAGGGCAATTATCGTCACAACTGTAACTTTCATCGTTCTATTTTTTATCGTTTCTACGTTTACACCTATGTTTGTTCGTACACGTAAAACGATTCGTCTCATTAAAAACGAGCAAAAGTTAAGAAAAGAAAAACGGCCTTCTATTCTCATTTCTTTATTTGCTTTAGCTTGTTTAGGACTATGTTATTATATCGCGGGGTACCCAAAAGGATATGTCACCGAAAAAAACATACAAGATGGCTCCGTATTCTTTATTATTTTATCCATTTTGCCACTTGTAACAATTGGAACGTATTTATTATTTTCTCAAACGATTCTTCTCTTTATATCTATTTTAAAAAAGAGAAGAAGATTTTATATGAAACAAATAAATATGTTATGGATTTCAGATTTAGTTGCACGTACGCGTGGTAATATTAATATGCTCTTTATTGTTACCATGTTATCTGCGCTTGCTTTTACAATTATTACACCGCTCTTTGCTATGAATAATTACACAAAAGCAACTATTTTAGAACGTTATCCTGTTCCGTTCACCTATACATCTGATCCAGGAAATTCATTCGAACAAAAACATATTGCTACGATAGAGCAAGAGCTTACCAATTATCAATTTCAGTATCAAAAATATAAATTTGCAGTTTTAAAAGATAAAGCTCTAGAACAAGACGTTGCTATTATGAAAATGAGTGATTATAATACACTAGCTACGCTGTTAAAAAAACCAGAAATTCAGTTAGGACCAGACGAAACATATATAATTTCTAGGTTTTCACCAACTCTATTAAATTTAATAACCAATCCATTTGCAAAGCAAGAAACAATAACTTTGGAATCTAACAAAAAAAAATTTCTCATTAAAGGATTTTTAAATCAAGGAGTAGAGCCACAATACGCTCTTCCTGACACAATTGTGATGCAAGATCATGTCATTGATAATATGATTCCGCACATTGAAACCATTACCATTTATAACTATATTGTTGAAAATTGGGAAGACACTCTTATCCCTACCAAAAATGTGGTGAATAGTATAGATAAAGATCGAAACGATTTATTGGAGAAAACAGAGAAAGAAAAACAACATAACGCTATCCCATTCAGTCTTTTTACATCTAGTGACGAACTAGCATACAGTAAAAAGAGTAATGTCTCTAGTTTCTTTATTGGCACTTTTCTCGGTATCATCTTCTTTATTGGAGCAGCAAGTGTCTTGTACTTCCGTATGTATAATGATTTAACAAGAGAAGAGCAAAAGTATATTGCCATTACAAAAATTGGACTAACAGAGTCCGAGATGTTTCGTTCTGCAACGATTCAATTGGCAATTTTATTTTTCGTACCTTATATAGTCGCTGCCTTCCATACAATATTTGCTATCGTTTTTTTACAAAACATACTCGCAATTTCTCTACTCAAAGAATTATCATTTGTACTTACTTTATTTGGGATGATCGAGATTATTTTCTTCTTTTTAATCCGTTCCCTTTACATGAATAAATTATCACAACGCCTTAAATTGTGAATAAAATAGCCTTGTGCATGCGCACAAGGCTATTCTCAATAGTTTTTGTTAGCAGTATCCGTAACCACCACCAAAGCCACCATAGCCGCCGCCATATCCACAACCGCCACCGTAGCCACCACCGAAGCAGCTAGCACCGATGATAATCAATAAAATAAACAATACGATTAGAAGCGCAAAACCGCCTCCACAGCCGTGTCTTATGTGTCTATGGTGATGTTCATGTCTGTCATCGCATCTGTCATCGCACTTATCACTCATTACTCTATTCCTCCTTTAGTATCATTCGTAACAACAAGGGGATCCTATCATGTTCTAAATGAGCGGATTCAATTTATATTATGTTTACATGGGAAATCGGGAGCTTGTTTTTCCCAAAAACAGGCTTGTTTTACGAAAAGATACAACGAAACCTTGGATTTACTGATAAACCATCAATAAAGAATGCAATGCCTGCGAATCACAAAAGAGCCTACGATAATTGAATCATCGTAGGCTCTTTATCCCGCTATTTGTGGGCAGTAACACTCCCACCTCATTCAGTGAAAGCAAAAAAGTTAAGCAGGTGATGAATTGCCCGTAAAAGCCCGATTGGTGAGGGCTAATAATCAGTGAGGGATGAAGTCACCACTGATTAAAGTTTCACTTTATATACGCTGTACAAACAGCTTTCCTTCTTGCAATATACGCTTTTGTAGTTGTTGATTAGAGAGCATATTTAAATGTACCACATCAAATTTCACTCTTCCCTCCAGCTCTTCTGTCAACTCAAAACATAACCATTGAAATTGTTTGTGCGAAGCATTCTTCGTTTCAATCGCAATGTGATGACTACATTGATCTGTTACTTCTTTCCTTACGTGAGGCCCAAAAATATATGCAACTTTTACAAATGACACCTTTAACAAATATGCTTGTATAACCCGCAATATATCTTCCTGCTGCCTCATACATTCACCTCTCACATACAATCCGTTTTCTCGTAATCTCTTCTAATCTTTCCCGGTTTACGCCATATCCAAACCCAAGCTCTTTTGGAACAATTACTTTCCCGCCTTGCAATGTTACTCCTGGTGAAATAATATCTCGCTCCCAGTGTCTACTTGAAGCTGAAATATCACCCGGAATCGTAAAGTTTGGGAGTGATGCTAACGCAATATTTTGCGCACGTGAAATCCCCATTTCAACCATACCGCCGCACCAAACAGGAATACCATGTTCCTTGCAATAATCATGAATTTGGATTGATTCTGTTAAACCGCCAACTCGTCCCGGTTTAATATTTATAATGCGGCAGCTTCCAAGTGTAATCGCTACTCTTGCATCTTCTAAGCTATGAATACTCTCGTCCAAACAAATAGGTGTCTCTATTTGTTTTTGGAGCTTAGCGTGATCGAGAAAATCGTTATCCGCTAAAGGCTGTTCAATCATCATTAACTGAAATTCATCCAATCGTTTTAATCGTTCAATATCCCCTAACGTATACGCTGAATTTGCATCGACCATTAATGGAACCTTTGGAAAGACTCTTCGTATTTCCTTTATTAGCTCATAATCAAATTCCGGTTTGATTTTCACCTTAAAACGTTGATATCCTTCTTCTGCATACATTTCAATTCGTTTTAACATATTAGAAATCGTATCTAACCCAATCACAACACCGACTTCAATTTCTGGCTGTGTTCCTCCCAGTAAAGTCGCTAATGACCTGTTTTCGTGTTTCGCATACAAATCCCATACAGCGCCTTCTATTCCCGCTTTCGCCATACGGTTACGCTTTATATGCTGAAAGAGACTCGGAATTTCATTTGGATGTGTAATTTCAGCTTTCAATACATCTGGTATTAAAAAATCTTGAAGCATATGAAGTGCCGTTGTTGCAGTTTCTTCTGTATACCATGGTTCTGAGAACGCAACAACTTCCCCAAACCCGATATATCCGTCCGTATCCTCAAGTTCAATGACAATACTTTCCCGCGTTTCATACGTTCCGTAACTTGCTGCAAAAGGAATCACAAGAGGCATTTCTGTTACATAAAGCGTCGCCTTTTTAATTCTCATTTACATCTCCTCCAGCAGGTGCCTTAGTTCCCGTCTTAACAATTTTTCCGAAGCATTACGTGGTAATTCAAGTAAGAAATGCACTTCTCTCGGTACTTTATATCGCGCTAATTTTTCTTCACAAAATTGAATCAGTTCTTCTTCTGTTATATCGTCAGCCTTAACAATAAACGCAGCAGGCACTTGTCCCCACTGTTCGTCTGCTTTCCCAACAACTCCAGCTTCCGCCACTTTAGGATTTGCAAGCAGTACTTCTTCAATTTGCGCTGGATAAATATTTTCTCCGCCTGAAATAATGAGATCACTACGACGATCTAATACATATAAAAATCCTTCTTCATCTAAATACCCAAGATCTCCAGTATGAAGCCAACCGTCTATTATTGTTTCACGCGTTGCGTCTTCACGTTTAAAATATCCATGTGTCACATTCGGTCCTTTTACAACAATCTCTCCTTCAACATTCGGTGGCACTACTTCTCCATCCTTCTCAATTCGAAGCTGGCATAAGAAAAGCGTTTTTCCTGCTGAACCAACTTTCGTTAACATGTAATCAGCTGAAAGTGTGCAAATTTGCGAGGATGTTTCTGTCATACCATATGTTTGGTACACAGGGATTCCTTTTGTTACACATGTTTCTAAAAGTGGCTTTGGTGCTGGTCCTCCGCCTAATAACATGCAACGTAAAGAGCTCGGATATGTTTCCTCCCCAAGTCTTTCTAATAAGTCCATTAACATCTTAGAAACGACAGATATGATTGTTATTCCCCGAGTTTTTATTGCCTCATGAATGAAATCAGGATCATATTTCGGAACGAGTAAAATCCGCATACCGTACATAATATTTTTCATTAACAGAGATAATCCGCCTACATGAAACATTGGCATGCACGCTAACCAACAATCATCATCGCGAAGCCCTAAGTTAAGTGATGATCCAACAGCACTCGCCCAGTGATTACCGTATGTTAAGATAACCCCTTTCGGTTTGCCTGTTGTTCCTGACGTATAAATAATTGTCATCGATTCTTCTAAAGAAAACTCCTCTTGAACGACTGCAGTTTTCTTCGGTCCATTCACTACCTCTTCAAATGCATATACTAGTACCTGTTCTGTTTCAAATTCTTGGTCCGTTACTAAGCAAACAACTTCAGCATCATCCATTTGCCAAAGTAGCTCTTCTCTTGAAAGACGTGTATTTAGAAGTACAGCTACTGCCCCAATATAAGATAAGGCGTGAATTACTGTAATCATCTGGGTACCATTTTTCATCAGAACAGCCACTTTTTGACCTTTTTCTATCTGTAAGTATGAAAGGTGTTCACAAACAGATCCTACTTTTTCATGCAGTTCTAAAAATGTAATCTTCTCCTCTTTTGTCTCAATCGCAGTGCGCTCTGGTGTTAAAAAAGAACGTTGCATTAACCAATTGGGCATTGTCTCCATTACACATTCTCCTTCCATTAAAGAAAGAGACTTGATGTACAATCAAGTCTCTTGTTTTTGTTTCCGCTTTTAATCTTATCCAGCTACAGCAGCTAGAATAGTCGATGGCTTTGCTTCTTCCTGCGAGGCAAACTACGCCTCTTCGTCTGAAGCTCCATCCCTCTCCTATTCTGAACGAGCTGCTTCCGCCTTTAATTTCATCCAGCTACAGCAGCTAGAATAGTCGGTGGCTTCGCTGCTTCCTACGAGGCAAACTGCGCCTCTTCGTCAGAAGCTCCATCCCCCTCACATTCTGAACGAGCCGCTTCCGCTTTTAATCACGGAAAACGAGGGAATTGTCCGAAGTCTGGACGGCGTTTTTCTTTGAACGCGTCGCGGCCTTCTTTTGCTTCGTCAGTTGTGTAGTACAATAACGTTGCGTCTCCCGCTAGTTGCTGGATACCAGCTAAACCGTCTGTATCTGCATTGAATGCAGCTTTTAAGAAACGAAGTGCCATTGGGCTGTTTGCTAAGATTTCTTCTGCCCATTGGACTGTTTCTGCTTCTAGCTCTTCTAATGGTACAACTGTGTTTACTAAGCCCATATCAAGTGCTTCTTGTGCACTGTATTGACGACATAGGTACCAAATTTCACGAGCTTTCTTATGACCTACCATGCGAGCTAAATAACCAGCTCCGTATCCGCCATCAAAGCTACCTACTTTAGGACCAGTTTGTCCGAATACAGCGTTGTCTGCTGCGATTGTTAAATCACATACGATATGAAGTACGTGTCCACCGCCAATTGCATAACCTGCTACCATTGCGATAACTGGTTTAGGGATTGCGCGAATTAAACGTTGTAAGTCTAATACGTTTAAGCGTGGGATTTGGTCTTCACCTACATATCCACCATGACCGCGAACTTTTTGGTCGCCGCCAGAACAGAATGCACGTCCACCTTCACCTGTTAAAATGATAACGCCAACATTTGCATCATCACGTGCTTGTGCAAATGCATTGATTAACTCCATTACCGTTTTAGGACGGAATGCATTATGTACTTCAGGACGGTTAATCGAAATCTTTGCGATACCATTGTATGTAGAATAAATAATATCTTCATAATTGCCTTCTTTTACCCATTCAATAGCCATTATTCTTACCTCCTTTTTATTGTGCTAATGGTTGTCCACTAGTCTCTATAAGTTCTACTTTCCTCAAAAGAAAAAAGTGTCACTGTATGGTTTTGAGAAATCCCTCTACTATTGTACCAAACTTTTGCGGTTGTTCCACATGAATTGCATGGCCAGCCCCATCAATTTTGACAAATTTCGCGTGAGGGATGCGTTTTTGTATATTTTGTAAGATGTGAAAGAACTTCTGATCGCTCTCTCCATTCATTAACAAGACAGGCATTTTGAGCTCTTCAAGCTGACTCCACCAAGAAGGCTGGGCTCCTGTTCCCATGCCCCGAAGGCTATTTGCGAGTCCTTTCGGGTTATTAGCAAGTCGCTCTTTCCTTACTTGTTCTTGCACACCTTGTGATAACTTTTTTTGCGTTGCAAACAGCGGGATATTTTCCCATCTATTTACGAAAGCTTCTATTCTTTCTAATTCAATTCGATCTGCAAGCTGTTCATCGCGCGCACGGCGCTCTTTCCGGTCCGATTCCATCTCAAGTCCAGCTGTGCAGTTCTCTAATAAAAGAGATTTCACGCGGTTTGGATATAAGCATGCCATCGTAATCGCCAGTCTTCCGCCCATTGAATAGCCGAGTATATGTGCTTTTTCAATATTCAAATGATCGAGTAGTGTCGTCATTTGAAGTGCTACATTTTGAATATCATAATGCATAAGTTCCTCGGGACTTTCCGTTTTTCCATGTCCCACAAGATCAACTGTGATGACTTGGAACTGTTTACTCCATGCAGGAATAAACGAATGCCACGTTTCCATGCTCCCCGTAAAACCATGAAGAAGTAGAAGTGGCTCTCCACTACCGACCACTTCATATTCATACGTTATACCTTGCAGCGCTACTTTCATTCCGATTCACCTTGCAAAATTTCCGTAGCAACCTTCGATGTACTTGCCCATAAATCACGGTGCAATTGTAAATTCTCTTCTCGGTTTGTACAAATTTCCACAACGTGTAACCCTTTTTCCGTTGTTCCTTTTTTTACTTCATGACGAAATGCTTCCCAGTCATTTACACGCGAGAATGAACCACCGTACATTTTGACAACATGTTCATAATCAAGCCCAAGCGGCGTTCCGAATAATGATTCAAAATGTTCTTTTGACTTGTATTGTGGTAGGAATGAGAAGATGCCACCACCATCGTTATTAACAACGACAATTGTTACGTTTAAATCATGTAATTTTGCTGCTAAGAGTCCATTTAGGTCATGATAAAATGATAAATCACCAATGACTAATACGAGTGGTTCACAAACAGTGCTCGTTCCTAAGGCTGTTGAAATAATCCCATCAATCCCATTCACACCACGATTTGCCATGACATGAATTTTTTTATCTATGTTAAAGAAAAATGTATCTGTGTCACGAATTGGCATGCTATTGCTGACAAATAACGTCGCTTCTTCTTGTAACACATGCACAATGTCTGTAATCACTTTTCCTTCAAACGCTGTTTCATATGTTTCGATTTCACGAAGCTTTTTCTTCGTTGCATCGTTTATATGTTTCCACATCTCGCACCAATCATTCTGTTCTCGCTTTTGCATATTATCTGTCATTGCTTTACAAAACGAGACGTCGCTTGCACATACCACTTCCGTTGCTACAAGAGCTGGATCTCTCCATTTTCCTGATTCATCTACAACAATATGGACAGCAGCCGTTTGTTTCTTTATATATTGCGTTAATGCCTTAGATACTGGCATACCACCGAAACGAATAATGACATCTGGCTTCCATGTATCCTTCAAGCATTCATTTCGTAAAAATGTATCATAGCAATCGATTACCAATGATTTATCGTGATTACCGCTCCGAAGACCTGAAAGCGGATCTGCCAAAATTGGATATCCAGTTTTCTCAGCAAGCTGCGTGATAACTTCAGCAATCTCTGGATGACTATCGTCTCCACAAATAATAAGCCCCTTTTCCATACTCAAAAGGCGCTCTGTAAGAGAACTTACATATTCACTCGTCATCGCCATATTCCCTTGATGAACTGCCCCTGTATATTCACCTCGTCCTTTTTCCCATAATTCCTCTAAAGAAAAGTCAGGGATCAACGGCTCTCGAAGTGGAAAATTAATATGGACAGGTCCCCTTGGCGCAAGAGATGCACTTGCAACAGCACGCCCGGCTGTCATACGGGCATAATGATACATCGGCTCTCTAGCTTCTGGCAGTGCCATCTCCATAAACTGTTTCACAAAGGAGCCATATAAGTTCAGCTGATTCATTGCCTGCGGGGCACCAACATCTCTTAGTTCATGTGGTCTATCTGCTGTTAAGACAAGCAATGGCACACGCGAATGAAAGGCTTCACAAATTGCTGGATAATAGTTCGCTGCCGCTGTTCCTGATGTACATAAAATCGCTACAGGACGCTTCTTCGCTTTCGCAATACCGAGCGCGAAAAAAGCAGCTGATCGTTCATCTACATGCAAATATGTTTTTATCTGTTCATGTTGCTCCATTAGCAAGGCTAGCGGCGTTGACCGCGAACCTGGACTAATGACAACATCATATACATTTAGACGCGCCAGTTCGTCCACAAACGCGCCTAAATAATATGATAATGCTTCTATATGATTATTCATTTCATTAATTCCTCCAAAGCACCAAGCATCGGTCTAAACTTCAAACTTGTTTCTTCATATTCAAGCTGTGGTACTGAATCAATCACAATACCGCAGCCGGCAAATAAGGATGCCTTGTCACCATTTAATAGCCCGCAGCGCAGGGCTACCGCAAATTCGCCGTTCCCTTTGTCATCTATCCAGCCGATTGGTGCTCCGTACAATCCACGGTCTAATAACTCTACATTACGGATGAGCTTCATCGCCGCGTGGCGTGGCGTACCACCAAGTGCTGGCGTTGGATGCAGTTCTTCCACCATTGAAAGAAGTGATGCTTCACCTTTCGCTTCAACCGGTGTATATAAATGTAGTAAATTTTTTGTTGTTAATAAACCTGGACGCTGCGGAATAGTAACGGATTCACAATGCTCTGTTAATACGCTACGAATCATATTGACTACATAACCATGCTCTGCTAAATTCTTTTCATCATGAAGAAGCGCATCACCATTTTGCTTACTTTCTTCTATAGAATTACCATGACCAATCGAACCAGCAAGGCACATCGATGTAAATTTTCCGCCTTCTTTTCGAATTAATCTTTCAGGCGTTGCTCCTAAAAAGCATGCTCCTTTATAATCGAAGGAAAACACGTAACAATCCGGTTGCCCAATACGGAGCGCCTCTAAAACACGAGCAGAATCAATATTCTGATCCATCGTTAGTTTTAATTCTCTTGCCAATACAACCTTTTGTACAATTCCTTTTTTCATTTCATCCTGCACTTTTACAATTGCATTCATCCAGCTCTTTGGATCAACTTCTACTTTAGAAGTTACTGTTAATTTTGCTTCTGTAAGCGGACAGTTGCATTCTTCTAAAATTCTTTTTTCCAAAGAAACAATTTCTTCATACACTCCCTGTGCAGAGTCTTCAGCTGAAATAAATGTATTCATTGTTAACCATGCTTTTTCATTTTTTACCGTTAAAAGAAAAGCCGGTAACGATAATGTTGTATCTTTAAACTCTTCCCAAAGATCCGTTTGTTCTTTTTCTGGATCAAATGAAAAACTACCAAATAAAAGTGGACCCGTTCCAAATTCATACTCTTCTCTGTGAACAATTGCTTTCTCTTGCACTTTACTCCACTTTTCGTGGGCATTTTGAAAGCGTTTGTCAGAAGAATTTGCTATAGTGAAAACAGAGCCAATTCCAGCAAATATGACATGCTGAGATGGGTCTGCAAAATAACATCTATTTTCGGATGCAATCCTTTTTCCTGCTGCATAAAAAAGAAGCGGATCCATCCAATCTATTTGTTTTACAAAACTGACCAATGTTTTTTCATTCGTCGCATGTTTAATAGCTGCCAAAATCACTTCTTGTAAATCTTTTTGTTTCGTCTGAATCACAAAGTCTCCCCCCTATGGGCGAAAAATAGTCATAAATACGCTTGATTTTAAGATACACCTCAAACGAAAGCCCTGTCAACGTTTAGCATTTCTGAGAAATTCCCCTTCTCTTCCTAGAAAATAAACGTTGACACTAAATGATGCTTTTCCTACACTTAATTGTGTATATTATGTGACAAGGAGGATTCAACATGGAAATGAAAGTCGAAACGAATTCCTCTCCTATGTCGCCAAAGCCAAGTAAACAAACAGGCTGGCGCATTTGGTGGAGTTTATTACGTCCTCATACATTAACAGCAGCTTTTGTTCCTGTTTTTATTGGAACAGCTTATGCAATGCAAGTAGGGGGTATCAATCAAATACATCTCCCTCTTTTCTTTATCATGCTTCTTGCTTGTCTTCTCATTCAAGCAGCAACAAACATGTTTAATGAATACTTTGATTATAAAAGAGGATTAGATCACGAAGGTTCAGTTGGTATCGGTGGTGCCATTGTCCGTGACGGAATTCAACCAAAAACAGTCCTTAATTTAGCATTTGGATTTTTCGGTATCGCAATGCTTTTAGGCGTTTATATTTGTATGAACTCTAGCTGGTGGCTTGCTGCAATCGGTCTTGTTTGTATGGCTATTGCTTACCTTTATACAGGCGGCCCACTTCCGATTGCCTATACGCCTTTTGGAGAATTAACAGCAGGATTATTTATGGGTGTTATTATTATTGGTATTTCATTTTTCATTCAGACAGGAACTGTAACATCAGAAATTATTTTAGTATCTATTCCAAATGCGATTTTAATTGGAGCGATTTTACTTTCCAACAACATTCGTGATTTAGATGGAGATAAAGAGAATGGCCGTAATACATTAGCGATTATTGTTGGACGTGAGAACGCAATTGGTGTTCTTGCTTCCATGTTTATTGTTTCCTACATTTGGACAATTGCCCTAATCATTGTCGGAATCGTGTCCCCATGGATGCTGATTGTTTTCCTAAGTGCCCCGAAAGCATTTAAAGCGACAAAAGGATTTATCGGCAAAAGTATTCCAATGGAAATGGCACCTGCGATGATCGCGACGGCAAAAACAAATACAATCTTTGGTTTCTTAATGGGAATCGGACTATTACTTGGTTATTTCCTATAAAAGAGGAGCTGCTAGAGCAGCTCCTTTTTCCTTTTTCCATTTTCAAAATATATCGGCGATTTTTTAAATATATCGACCGTTTCTCCTCATATATCGGCACTTCGACACAACATATCGATCGCTCGACATTTTACAACACGATCGACTCACTCAAATACCGGGATATTTCCCGCAATCAAGCTCATACTACATAAAGAAACCGAATTGTAGGAAGGTGGATACTATGTTAACTCCACAACAAATCAATCATTTTAAATCCATTTTAGAAAAGCAACTGCACGAAATTGAACAAACGCTGCAAAGTCATGAAGGCGAAGACCGCGCCTCTGAACGGGAATCTGTTGGAGAATTATCCGCTTATGACAATCATCCCGGCGATATGGCTACCGAATTATATGAACGCGAAAAAGACTTCGGGCTTATTGAATTTTGGCATAAGCAACTGCAAGATACAAAGCATGCCTTACAAAAAATCGAAGCTGGCACATATGGGGTTTGCGAAGTTTCTGGTGAAGAAATTCCACTAGAAAGATTAGAAGCGATGCCAACTGCTACGACCTGTATAGAACATACAACGAATAAATTAAACTTAAGCGCACGTCCCGTTGAAGAAGAATTAGTAGAGCCACCGTTTGGCAAATACGATATGGACAGTGCCGTAGGATACGATGCAGAGGATGCTTGGCAAGATGTTGCTTTATACGGAACATCAGAAACACCATCTGATTTAGAACGCCGCGACTCGAAAAACTTTGATGAGATGTATGTAGATGCTGAAGAACCACGCGGTTACGTAGAAGACTTTGAAAACTTCATCGGAACAGATATGTATGGAAAGAATCCACAGGTGTATGCAACAGAAGAGCATGAAGAATATGAACAGATGCTGGATGATTTTGAAGAACGAACTTATAAAGGTGAGTTATCTCCGAATGAGTCTAGTTCAAAAGAATAAAAAAGCATTCCGAAATTCGGAATGCTTTTTTCTCGCTAGCTAATTAGTTTTTTGTAACGTTAGCAGCTTGTGGTCCACGGTTACCTTCAACGATTTCGAAAGAAACTTCTTGACCTTCTTCTAAAGTTTTGAAGCCGTCGCCTTGGATAGCTGAGAAATGTACGAATACATCGTCTCCACCTTCAACTTCGATGAAACCGAAACCTTTTTCGCCATTAAACCATTTAACTTTACCTGTTTGCATGTCATGTACCTCCTAAATAAAAATGAAACTATGAATCCACATGAAAAGGTGGATATAAAGGACATGAATGTATCTCAGACCTGATGCCTTGAATTAAACACGCTTTATTTCCGTACCACATTATGTAGCTCAATAGTGATTTCACTATATCACGCTCTATCAAAAACGTCAAATGAGAACACTTTCATTTCAGCATTTTTCTCATATTTTTTAAAAAGGTTCACAAAATATGTAAACTATATGTAAAGTGAAACTTTAATCAGTGGGGGTTTTCTTCATCCCCACTGATTAGTAGTTGAACGAATCGGGCTTTTACGGTCAAATCCTTTTTCAGCCCCATGCCAAGTGAAAACAAAGAGAGCAAACGCGAGCAGGTCACCTGTTGTTTTTCGTAGCAGTGACTTATATGTTGAACAATCAAAACAGATTTTTGTTTAAAAATTAACAAAACGATAGTTTTCTAATCTCATTAATTTCTGTACAATATTAGTATCCACTACATATGAGGTGAAAATAATGAAAGCACATGAAATTGAGTATAAATTATATGGCGATGATATGCAGTTTGTTGAAATTGAATTAGATCCAGAAGAAAGCGTAATTGCAGAAGCTGGAGCAATGATGATGATGGAAGACCATATTGAAATGGAAACAATCTTCGGTGACGGTGCTGGAAAGTCTAGCGGCCTATTCGGTAAATTAATGGGTGCCGGAAAACGACTCGTTACAGGTGAGAGTATGTTTATGACCGTATTTACAAATACAGGTCATGGCAAACGTCACGTATCATTTGCTGCACCTTACCCTGGAAAAATCGTTCCAGTTGATTTAACAGAATATCAAGGCAAAGTAGTTTGTCAAAAAGATGCATTCCTTTGCGCCGCAAAAGGTGTTTCTATCGGAATTGAATTCACGAAAAAAATTGGTAGCGGCTTCTTCGGCGGTGAAGGCTTCATTATGCAGAAGCTTGAAGGTGATGGCCTTGCTTTCATGCACGCAGGTGGCACAGTATACAAACGTGAGCTTAAGCCCGGTGAAAGACTCCGCATTGATACAGGGTGTCTCGTTGCAATGACAAGAGATGTTAACTACGACATTCAATTCGTAGGAAACGTAAAAACTGCGTTATTTGGCGGAGAAGGTTTATTCTTCGCTACATTAGAAGGACCAGGAACAGTTTGGATTCAATCCTTAACATTAAGCCGTTTAGCAGCGCGTCTTACAAGCCCTGCAGCTCAAAGTAGCGGGGAAGGTAGCGTTTTAGGTGGACTTGGTCGCCTTCTTGATGGAAAAGAATAAGGTCCAAATCGCTATGTCATAAGACGTAGCGATTTTTTCACTTATCTTTTTCACTTATCATTTTCTCCTGTAGGACTGTACATACCATGTTGAATCATATAATACTCCATTGCCGCATTTAACCATTCCTCTTCTTCCTTTGTATATGGTGATGGAATCATATTTTCATACTCATCTTCCATATTTTCTAATCCATTCAAAGAGCATATCGTTTCTTCTCCCACATATGTAAGAGTTGCCTTCATATGTTGATCGACAAGCTTTTGCACTTCTGGATCATGGACTGGTTTTCCAAATAATCTCTTTACCTCCTTCGACAACTGAATAAATTCTTTATCCAATGCCACCATCTCTTCTTCAGATTTATCGTATAATCGATCAACGACTTCCTTATCCATATATTCCTCAAGCCATAGGCGTTGTTCACTTTCTTTTTGTATATTACAAATTAAACTCATTAAAATGTCACTATCTACTTGCCCTTCATCTTCTAATAAAGTAATTGTTCGATTAATTGCTTTCAAAGAAATTTCGATATGCTCCTTTTTCTCTTCAAAAGCTTGTTTCTGACTTTGTAATGTTTCTTTTAAACTTACATTAAAGCTAGACATATTTATCATTACAGATATTTCGTCTAGACTATATCCTAAAAATTTTAGACTTACTATTTTTTGCAACGTTAAGATGTCTTGCTTTTTATATATTCGACGTCCGGAACTAGGATGTTTTTCGGGTTTAAGTAATCCAATTTCATCGTAATAATGTAGCGTCCGTATTGATATGCCTGTTCTTTTCGAAAACTCTCCAATTGAATAGTTTTCACTTTTACTCATCTTAAATCCCCCCTACATTCTTTTTACCGATGTGGTTACTCAAATCATACTACCTCACGTAACTGAAGGTTCAAGTGTTAATTTGTAAAAAACATTCATTTTTCATTGCACTTTGTTTTCAAGCCACTCAAAGAATGATTCCCCATCCCCACTCATATATTGAACTATTACTTCTTCTTTAGGAGGGCTTCTCTGATGCGTGCTCCTTTATCCTTTGATAAAGATACTGCCATATTGCTAGCTTCTTGCTGCGAGTTAACATATGATCAATATAAACAAAATGGGATTTTTCAAATACCTGAAGGATTTCAATATGTACAAGGTTTTCAGGCTAAGGTTATGCAAACAACAGAGTGGTTTGGATTCATATTAGAATCTGAGGATACAGTCATCGTAGCGTTTCGAGGGACCCAATCCGATCCAGAGTGGGTCATTGATTCACTTGTGAACCAAAAACCTTATCCATACGCCTTAAATAGCGGAAACGTCCATAACGGCTTTCTCTCTGTTTATGAATCGTGCCGTGATACGATTATGGATATGCTCGTATCTTTACCATCACATAAAAAACTACTCGCCACAGGGCATAGCCTAGGCGGAGCACTTGCCACACTACACATATTAGATGCACGCGTTAATACTGCGTTTGCACAATACGGTCTCTATAACTTTGCCTCTCCAAAAGTCGGTGATATCACTTTTCGCAACTACTATAAAATGCAAGTAGCAAGTAGCTTTCGCTTCGTTAATTTATTCGATGTGGTCCCGCTTCTTCCACCGCGCAAAGTACATTTTAATGACCAAGACTGGGAGTATACACATGTTCATCACAACTTGACATTTACGAAAAATACAAAATCTATCGTCAACAACCACGCCATGACAACATACAAAACATGTCTGACTTCTCATTTTTGATACGGAAACATTTGGAAAAAATATACTATTACATTATAATAATCTATGTAATTATTTTTGGATGAGAGGACCTTACATGCTAAAATATTTCTTTGCAATTTTTCTCGTTATACTTTTTACGGTCACAGGTTTCTGTACATTCTCATACTTTGCTACAGAGGAATATGGTGGGACTGGTGTTTTGTATTCAGTAAATCCTTGTATCTCAGTAGCAAACTAAGTAAAAACAGCTTGGAAAATTTCCAAGCTATTTTTACTTTACGAATTCCACTCATTCTTCTTTCATATTTTTTCATCAATATTTTCCAATAAATAAAAGCCCCTCAAAATCTTCACAAGGGACTCTATCTTATTCCTATATATCCATTTTGATTTTCCAACATATAAGTCGCCTCTATGCATGGCCGGATGCTTTATCCCACCTAAAAAGAATGGTGGGTTATGTCGGTTTTTTAATTTGTATTTATATATATATTCCATTCACGAAAGCTTAACCCTATCACCAATACCCCAAATCTCATTACTATACTGCAGAATCGTTCGATCACTAGCAAAGTGTCCTGATTGTGCAATATTGATGATAGACATTTCTAGCCACTTTCTTCGGTTTTCATATGCTCTTCCTACATCTTCTTGACGCTCTGCATATGGACTAAAATCACGAAGGACAAAGTACTCGTCATTTTGAATAACAAGAGAATCATAAATTGCTTCAAATTCGGCTCCAACATTTGTGAAAAAGCCATTTATTAACTGATCGACTACTTTTTTTATGTGCATATTATGATGATAGTAATCATTTGCACGATATCCACCATTTTGATAATAATGAAGCACCTCTTCCGCTGTTAAACCAAAGATAAAACAGGCTTCATCTCCTACTTTTTCTCTTATTTCAATATTGGCCCCATCCAGCGTTCCGAGCGTAATTGCACCATTCATCATAAACTTCATATTCCCTGTTCCTGATGCCTCTTTACTTGCTGTAGAGATTTGCTCACTTACATCTGCTGCTGGGAAAATATATTCAGCTAAAGAAACCCGATAGTTTTCTAGAAAGATAACTTTCATATATTGACTCACATATGGATCTTGATTTACCTTTCTAGCAAGTTCATTTATTAATTTAATAATTTTTTTCGCATAATAATAGCCTGGCGATGCCTTCGCTCCAAAAATAAATGTACGCGGATAAAACGAAAAGCTTGAGTCTTCTTTTAAACGATTGTACAAATACAAAATATGTAACACATTTAATAGTTGCCTTTTATAAGCGTGCAATCGTTTTACTTGTACATCAAAAATGGAACTCGGGTCAACGATAATCCCCATCTTGCTTTGAATTTGCTCTGCTAAAATATATTTACGCTCTTGCTTTACATCATGCAACTTGTCTTGAAAAGCAGTGTCATGTTGAAAGCTTTGCAGTGATTGCAACTGAATCGGTTGCTTCTTCCATTCCGTTCCAATTGCTTCTGAAATGAGATTTGCAAGCTGCGGATTCGCCTTCATAAGCCAGCGCCGATGCGCGATTCCATTTGTCTTATTGTTAAATTTCTCCGGATAAAAATCATAAAACAATTGCATTTCACGTTGCTTTAAAATTTCTGTATGAATTTTTGCCACGCCATTTACACTATAACTTCCGACAATTGCTAAATGTGCCATTTTGACAAGATCATGCGCGATAATTGCCATATCTTCAATCCGCTTCCAATCATACGGATATCGCTCCCATAGTTCATGACAAAAGCGTTCATTGATTTCTTCAATAATCATATAAATTCGTGGTAATAACGGTTTAAAAATATGGATTGGCCACTTCTCAAGTGCTTCTGATAATGTCGTATGATTCGTATAAGAAATTGTCTGAGTCGTAATATCCCATGCTTCTTCCCAAGCAAGCTTTTCTTCATCTAGTAAAATACGCATAAGTTCTGGAATTGCTAAAACGGGATGCGTATCGTTAATGTGAATCGCGATTTTCTCATGTAAATTACGAAGCGTTCCATTTTGCTCTCTATGCATGCGAACAATGTTTTGTAAGCTTGCTGATACAAGGAAATACTGCTGCTTTAAACGTAGTATTTTCCCTTCATCATGCGTATCATCCGGGTATAAAAATTCTGATACCACTTCTGTTTCACGTTTATATTTCAAAATATCTTTACAATTTTGTGGAAAAGGAACCGGCTCTGCATTCCAAAGGCGAAGTGTATTCACAGTATCTGTTTCATATCCAACAACCGGAACGTCATATGGAACTGCCATAATCACTTCCGCATTCGTATGACGAAATTCGAGGCGACCATTCATTTCTATCGGCTCTACATTTCCAAAGTAGCTCACTTCTACCGCTTGATCGTGTCGTCTTACTTCCCAAACATTTTCATGAAGGAGCCACTGTTCTGGTAATTCTACTTGATATCCATCCACAATTTTCTGATCAAACAAGCCATGCTTATAACGAATACCACATCCGTGCCCTGGAAGATTTAAAGATGCAAGTGAATCGAGAAAACAGGCTGCAAGGCGGCCAAGTCCTCCATTGCCAAGCCCTGCATCCGCTTCACTTTCTTCCAATTCCTTTAATGAAATTCCAAGCTCTGAAAGGCCTTGTTCACATACATCACGGATACCTAGATTTAGTAAGTTACTACCGAGCAAACGACCAAGTAAAAACTCAATAGACAAGTAATACATTTGCTTTTGATTCCCTGTCCGGTACCTTTCATTTGTTGCAATCCAATGCTGATTCATATACTCACGTACCATACGACCAAGTGTATTATACTGGTCACGACTGGTAGAATCTTTGAAACTTTTTCCATACATCGTTTCTAGTTTTTCTAAAAAGGCTACTTTAAAGCTTTCAACATGAGTAAACATTTTTTCACCACCTAAGAGTGTTTCAGCAAACTTTTATATAGTTCCTTATATTCAAGAGCTGACTTTTTCCAGCTATAATCCTCTGTCATCGCTTGTTTTACAAGCTGATTCCATACCGGTTGATTATGATAATACTTCAGTGCACGACGAACCGTATGTAACATGTCATGAGCGTTAAAATTTCTAAAGCTGAAGCCATTTCCATTCTCTGTTTTCTCATTATAAGACTGAACTGTATCGTTCAATCCTCCCGTCTCTCTTACAATTGGGATCACACCATATGCCAGTGCAATGAGCTGTCCGAGTCCACATGGTTCAAATAATGATGGCATTAAAAATAAATCGCTCCCTGCATATACTTGATGCGCTAGCTCCTCATTAAACCCGATATACACTTTCACTTTTTCTGGATACTCATATGCCATCCATTCGAAAAACTGCTCATATTCAGAATCCCCTGATCCTAAAATGATACATTGTACATCGTCTTCCATCATTTCATGAAAGACAGTACGTACTAAATCAAGGCCTTTTTGCTTTGTTAATCGCGTTACCATCGAAATAATTGGCGTATCTTCTTTTTCTGGCAAACCAAAGTAGCGCTGTAATGCGCGTTTATTTTCTTGTTTTTCATACAATGATTTTGCATCATACTGCGCAGTAATATAAGGATCCGTTTTCGGATTATATACGCTCGTATCAATACCATTTACAATCCCGCTCAGCTTATCATTATATTTCCGTAACAAACCATCTAATTTTTCACCAAAAAATCCATATTGGATCTCTTCTTTATACGTCGGGCTAACCGCTGTAATGCGATCTGAAGCGATGATACCGCCTTTCATAAAGTTAACGTTCCCATAAAACTCAAGCTGTTCACTATCAAAATATTCATCACCAAGTTCCAGTAAATCATGCATAACTTCACGAGGAAACACACCCTGGAACTGCAAATTATGAATCGTATAAACAGTTTTAATATGCTCATACAATGGATGATCCCCATACTTTTCACGCAGTAAAAAATTCGCCATCGCTGTATGCCAATCATGACTGTGAAGGATGTCCACTTCAAAATCTAGGTGCGGCATACACTCTAACACTGCCTTAGAAAAGAAAGAAAAACGTTCTCCATCATCATAATGTCCATAAAGAGAATCCCTTTTAAAATAATATTCATTGTCGATTAAATAATACGTAATCCCGCCTTGCTCCCCTTTTAAAATCCCGCAATATTGATTTCGCCAACCGAGCTGCACATTGATTACCTTATGAAGCGTACATGCTTCTCGCAAGTGCTTGGGAATAAGGCTGTAGTTTGGTAGGATAATACGGACGTTTACTCCTAATTTTTTCAATTCTTTTGGAAGTGCACCCGCCACATCTGCTAAGCCACCTGATTTAATAAACGGTACGCATTCTGATACTGCAAATAAAATATTCACGTGTTGTTCCACTGTCTGAAAAGCGTGTACACCATGATCCGCCCTTCTTACAGCTTCCTCCCTTCGGATTTTAAATTCATATCATGATGAGCCAGTGAATCCCTATTGGATAGAATTTCACTGGCTATATATATCCATTTTGATTTTTCGACATATAAGTCACTGCTACGAAGAACAAAAGATGATTACTACTTGTTTTGTTTTCTCTCTTTGTTTTAACTCTTTGTTTTCACTTGGCATGGGGCAGGAAAAGGATCTGACCGCCTCTATGCATGGGCGGATGCTCTCTTCCACCTTAAAAAGAATGTTTTTTATCAGTTTTCCAATTTGTACTTAACTTACATAGATCTTTTAAGAATAACTAGTAATATTTTGACTTTGAACACTGCCCTTTTCCAAAACGTATGGATTATCAGGCGTTCCTGTTAAAACCACACCATCCTCAATTTTAACATCCTTATCAATAATAACGCCGTCTAATATACAGTTATCTCCAATTTGGCTCTTTTGCATAATGATGCTATTTCGAATAACCGAACCTTTCCCAACCTTAACAGAACGAAATACAACACTATTCTCAACTTTTCCTGCAATAACACTACCGTTTGCAATCATTGTGTTTTGCACCTGCGCTCCTTTTATATAACGTGTTGGTGGTTCATCCTTTACTTTTGTAAAAATCGGAGCTTCTTTCGTAAACAACTGCTTCCAAATAGAAGGCTGCAAAATTTCTAAACTATGTTTATAATAATTTTCAATCGAATCGATTACTGCTACATACCCTGTATGCTCATATGTAGTAATGTATAGAGACTCTCCTCGTTTCTCTTTGACTACATCAAACAAACTATAGTGTTCCATGTCTTTATATGTTTCAAATAAATCTAATAATAACTGTTTCTTCAGCACATAAGTTTGCAGTGATACGCCTTCATGGCATACTTCTGTAACATCCGCGCCCGTATGTATATGTCTTTCCAATATCTTTTGAAAATTTAATGCTGTAACAAGATGACTATTTGTAATAACAACATACTCTTGTCTGCTGCGCAGAAAATAGTCAATATGTCTTCTAAAATGAGCGAAGGAACCAAACTCATCTTGATTACATTGGCAATTCGGAGGAAATAAAAATAAGCCGTCGCGTTTTCTATCTAAATCCCATTGTTTTCCTGATCCGAGATGATCCATCAAGGAACGATTTTTATGACTCGTAAAAATTGCTACACTATGAATATGGGAATTAACCATATTTGAAAGCATAAAATCAATGAGACGATAACGTCCTCCAAATGGTAGTGCTGCCAGTGAACGGTGCCCTGTTACTTTCTTTAAGGAAGAAAAACTCCCTGTTGCATTAATAATTCCTAACATTGATTCTCCCATTCATCTTATCCTCCTTCACTATTTCCCCTCAGCTATTAGTACGACATCCTCGATATTTTTTTCTGGACGAATAATTGTCCCATCTTCAATGACCATACCCGATCCGACAATCGCTCTTTCAATGACAACATTTTTACCGATGCATGCATCTGGCATAATTACCGAATCGATTACCATACTCCCTTCTCCAACCGTCACTCCTTGGAATAAAACAGAGTGTTTTACATCTCCTTCAACAACGCATCCTTCATTAATTAATGATTCTTCTACCTTTGCGCCTTCAGCAATATACTGCGGCGGCTCATTTGGATTCACCGAATAAATGCGCCAGCTATGATCATTTAACTGTAAGGTCGATTCTTCTCGAAGCAAGTCCATATTTGCTTCCCATAAACTTTTTACAGTTCCAACATCTTTCCAATACCCTTCAAATGGGTAAGCAATGAGCTTTTTCTCCTCGTCTAATAAAAGCGGGATGACATCTTTTCCAAAATCATTACTAGATTCTGGATTTCTTGCATCCATCTCTAAATATTCTTTTAAAACAGCCCAATTAAAGATATAAATTCCCATCGAAGCAAGATTGCTTTTTGGAAATTGTGGTTTTTCCTCAAATTCAACAATTTCCATATCCTCATTCGTATGCATAATGCCGAATCGACTTGCTTCATCCCAAGGTACTTCAATAACTGAAATCGAAACATCTGCTTCTTTTTCAATATGGTAATCTAACATTTTACTGTAATCCATTTTATAAATATGATCTCCTGACAAAATCAGAACATATTCCGGATCGTACTGATGCAAATAGTTTAAGTTTTGATAAATAGCACTCGCTGTTCCTGTATACCATTTCACTCCTGAAGATTCCGAGTACGGAGGCAATACGGTCACGCCGCCATTCACACGATCTAAATCCCAAGCATTACCGATTCCAATATAACTATGAAGCTCAAGCGGCTGATACTGCGTTAAAATTCCAACTGTTTCAATACCAGAGTTTGCACAATTACTTAATGTGAAATCAATAATTCGGTACTTACCGCCAAACGGAACAGCTGGCTTTGCTAAATTTTTTGTTAAAGCACTTAAACGACTACCCTTTCCTCCTGCTAGTAACATCGCTACGCACGTCTGCTTTTGAACCATCTTGTTTTTTGCTCCCCTTTCTCGTTTTCACTGGTCTTAAAATGGATACGCCAAATGGTGGAATTGTTATTTCTACATGGGCAGACTGATTATGATACGGCTCTAGAATTGTCTTTAGGCGCTTTTTATTTACCTGCCCTGAGCCGCCATATATTGCTGCGTCACTATTTAAAATCTCGTTATAATACTTGAACTCTGGTACACCTACTTTATAATTTTCATACACAATATTAGTAAAATTACATATCACAACAAAGATATCGTCTTCCTTATCCCCTTTACGAATAAACGAGAAAATACTTTGTTCTTTGTTATCGGCATCAATCCACTGAAATCCTTCCTGCGAATGATCCAACTGCCAAAGTGGTTTAGAGCGCTTATACAATGCTATGAGCTCTTTAAAGTAATCATGCATATAACGATGCATTTCAAAATCATGCAAATTCCAATCTAGACCCTCGAGATCTTTCCATTCGTCAAACTGACCAAATTCCCCACCCATAAAGAGTAATTTCTTTCCAGGATGCGTAAAGAAATACCCGTATAATAAACGCAGTTGTGCAAACTTTTCCCAGTAGTCTCCTGGCATTTTATTTAACAATGATTTTTTTCCGTGAACGACTTCATCGTGAGAGAGCGGTAATATAAAGTTTTCGGAGTAAGCATATAGCAAAGAAAATGTCATTTTCTCATGAATATATTTCCGATATTCCGGTGCACACTCCATGTATTTTAGAACATCATTCATCCAGCCCATATTCCACTTATAATTAAACCCTAGTCCGCCTTCATACACTGGCGCAGTCACAAGTGGCCAAGCTGTCGAATCTTCTGCGGTCATCAAAAATTCTTCGTCCTCTGCAAATACTGCCTCATTTAACTCACGCAAGAAGGAAACGGCGTATTCATTACTTTGCTGCTTCCCTTCTTTTTCCCAGTACAACATATTCGCAACCGCATCGACACGAAAGCCGTCAATATGGTAATACTTCATCCAAAACAGTGCATTTGAAATTAAAAAATTACGCACTTCCTGTTTTCCTAAATCAAAATTTACTGTGCCCCAAACGTGATTTTCCTGTACATCCAAATCTTTATATTCATAGGTCGGCGCTCCATCAAATAAATACAACCCATGAGCATCTTTACAAAAATGACCCGGCACCCAATCTAAAATGACACCGATTCCATATTTATGACATTCATCGACAAAATACATGAAATCATGCGGTGTACCAAATCGGCTTGTCACCGCATAATATCCGGTTCCCTGATATCCCCAGGAACGGTCATATGGATGTTCCACAAGCGGCATAATTTCAATGTGGGTAAATTGATGTTCCACCACATAAGGAATGAGCTCCTCTGCCATCTCTCGATATGAGTACAGAGAGCCATCTTCTTTCTTTTTCCATGAACCAAAATGCAACTCATAAATTGCCATTGCTTCCTTATAAATTAATTTTCGTTTCTTCTTTCGAAACCAATTTTTATCATTCCATTTATATCCCTTTATATCAAAAATAACAGATGCCGTATTTGGTCTTACTTCTGCATATGTTGCATAGGGATCTGCTTTTAAAATTGTTTCACCATCTGGAGTTTCAATCGCATACTTATATATTTCATTTTCCCCCAAATGTGGTATAAACAATGACCAAATACCCTCTTCTGCCATTTTTCGCATCTTATGCCCTTCAATATCCCACTCATTAAAATCGCCAACTACACTCAGAGCTTTCGCATGAGGAGCCCATACTGTAAATCGTACGCCTTGTATTTCATCTTCCGTTACAAGATGCGCGCCAAATATGTTATAGCTCTCATAACACTGCTTTGTATGAAATTCATACACACTCTCTTCTATACAATTTGTTACACTCAATATGTTCACCTCACTAAGATGACAGAATTTTTATTACTTTTTAAATATTCTATAGGAAACTGAAATATCCTTGTGTATTTTTAAATAAATATACGTTTTTTCGCGGAAATTAAAGGTAACACTTTAATTTTTCGTCAAATTTATCGAATTTTGACGAATATTCATTGAAAGCGTTTTATTTTTTGTTCGTCCTTTTTTATTTTTCACAAAAATATACAATAGTAAGAAGGTCTCTATTTTTCTAGTTTCTTCCCTATCTTTATTATCTTGAAACAAATGTTTTCTCATAAAGTGAAACTTTAATCAGCTCTCACCAATTGGGATTTTACGGGCAGTTTATCTCCCACCTAACTTTTTTGTTTCCATTGAATTTTGAGGTGAGATTATTACTGTCCACGAATAACGGAGTAAAACATTTACTGGAAATCATGCTTTCTAACTATCCCCTCACTTAAATACTATATTTTATCTAATTGTTAGTAAGGCGCTATATATTTCACTCTAAACATGGGGGCTTATTATAGCATAGCGCTTCTCCTATTTTAACAACCCTGAAACATCAAAATAACGCATTACAAGCTGGTATAGTATATTTATCTAATCCTACTGTTACCGTCAATATGAAAGATTTAAAGCCAGGTAATTCGTTCAAGAAGAACTTCAAAACTGAAAACAAAGAAAAGTACCGACTCTCGGTACTTTTCTTGTTTTTTCATTTCTTATTTACTTGTAAACCATAACTGTTTGTAACGGAGTAAAACCTATCTTTTCATCAATCTCTTGAGCAAAGTTTGTGGAAAATACATTAAGACGTACTTCCTCATATCCATTTCTTTTCAACTCTTCAATCCCAGCCTGAACTAACTTTTTAGAAATCCCTTTACCTCGAAATTCAGATAAAACCAAATTCCCTTTCTGTAAAATAATCCGTATTTGTCCCTACTAATATCCATCCAGCTATTGAATCATTCTCTTTGTATACAAAATAATACGCCCCTTTTTCAATAAGACCTGTCATCATCTGTATCGCTTTTTCTCCGGAAATTGTTCCATGATTTTGAATACCTTCATTAGCAGATAATGCTACATTAGATAGTATGTATGTTGTTTCTTCAGCATTAGCTCTTTCTATCATAACTTTATTCCCCTCATTTCATGGATTTAATTTCCATATAAAAAAATAAAAGCACTCTATACAAAATAGGGTGCTTTTCCTATAAATGATCCTTTTCCAGCAAAAGGGGGTGTATATTTGGGGATATACAGGGAAACTGGAAAAGGAATTTATATAAAGTTATATAAAAATTCAGAAGCCGGAAGCAATTTCCCGCTTCTGAATTATTTATCAATTATCCTTATAGTACTGGTGCCATTGTTTCTTTTAATACTTTTACAGAGTGAGTAAATTTCGCTTTTTCTTCTTCATTTAACTCAAGCTCCACGATTTCACGTACACCTTCGCGGTTAATGACAGCTGGAACACCTACATAAGCATCTTTCTCGCTGTATTGACCTTCAAGGTATGCAGATACAGTTAGTACACTGTTCTCGTTGTTTAAGATCGCTTTAGTTACACGAAGTAGTGACATACCAATTCCGTAGTAAGTTGCACCTTTACGCTCGATGATGTGGTAAGCAGCATCGCGTACATTTGCAAAGATTTTATCTAAATCATCTTGGTTATACTGTTCGTTGTTCGCTAAGATTGTTTCTAGCTTTTGTACACCTACAGTAGCGTGGCTCCATACTGGAAGTTCAGTGTCACCGTGCTCACCAATGATATATGCATGAACGTTACGTGGATCTACATCTAAATAGTCACCTAACATGTAGCGGAAACGAGCAGAGTCTAAAGTTGTACCAGAACCGATTACGCGTTCTTTTGGTAATCCAGATTCTTTCCAAGTTACATAAGTTAAAATATCAACTGGGTTAGTTGCGATTAGGAAAATACCATCAAATCCGTTATCCATAATGCCGCGAACGATTTGCTTAAAGATTTTTGTATTTTTCTCAACTAAATCTAAACGAGTTTCACCTGGCTTTTGTGGTAATCCAGCAGTGATAACAACTAAATCTGCATCTTTGCAATCTGCATAACTACCGCTCCAAACTTTTGTTGGTGATGGAGAGAATGGTACCGCATGGCTTAAGTCCATTGCTTCCCCTTCCGCTTTAGCCTCATTTACATCCACAAGTACAAATTCTTCAGCTACACCTTGGTTAATCATTGAGTAAGCATAACTACAACCTACTGCACCTGTTCCTACTAATACTACACGATTGATACCTTTTTTCATGGTAAATTCCCCTCTCTATTGTTCACATTTATTTTTTTTATTATTGTTTAAGTAATTAATTAAAATACTAATTTAATGTTGTTTAACTTCTTTACATTCATATTGTAGCACGATTCATTGTGAATATATTCACAAATTATGACCTATTTGTGAACTTTCTCACAGACAGTAGAAAGTTATGATATTAGGTGTGGAATCGATTTTAATGGAAGCCTTTTCTTTAGATTGTGAAAAGCTTATTTCCTTATATTTTATCGTTTACCTATTAAAGATTAGATCATACATAATTTGCAAAAGCTCTATATCCTTCCCATTACAATTTCTTTATACTCAAAAACGAAAAAGCTATCCTTTCAGCAGTATTTCCAGAAAGAATAACTTATTTTTTCGTTTTTGGAACCATCCTTTTTCTTAGTTTGTTGACAGTATGAGGGTGCCTCTACAAACTATTAGTAACATCTCCACCTTATCTTTTTTCCGGCATTAAACGGGTAGATACCCCAATTCGATTCCATGCATTAATAGTAACAATCTGCATAACGATTTCAGCAATTTGTTCTTCTTCAAAGAAATTTCTTACCTCTTCATATACCTCATCAGGAACGTGCGTTTCCGCTACTAGTGTAATTGCCTCTGTCAAAGCAAGCACAGCACGTTCTTCCTGCGTAAAAAATGGTGTCTCACGCCAAGCATTAAGAGCATAAATACGTTGCTCTGTTTCCCCTAGTTTTCGTGCATCTTTCGTATGAATATCAATGCAATACGCACATCCATTGATTTGAGAAGCACGGATTTTAATTAGCTCTTTCAATATTTCATCGATACTTGTAGTCATCAAGTATTTTTCTAAACCTACCATTGCCTTATAACCTTCCGGGTTTACCTTTCCCATTAAAAATCTTGTTTCCATCTTATATTCCCTCCATAAAATTAGTTTGTACTTTGGTACCAGGATATTTAATAAGGTCTTTCATGAATTATTTCAAATTACTATCTGCCGTAAAATATTTTCATTCATGACAGAAGCTCTAATAGAAAACATACAAGCATCCCTTTTATATCCTGTCACTTATAAGACAAATTAGCTTTTCAATTTGTGACAAAATAAAAAAGAGATCTAAAAAAAAGATCTCTTTTTCAATTACATGCTATAGAACTGGAATATGCTTTAGTTTATCAGGATTGACTACAATGTAAATTCTTCTAATGGATTCTCCGCTTTCATCCCACTCAAAGCATATGGCCTTCTCTGCACGGCCCTTATTCCTTGCTAAAATACCAAATTGACCATTTATGATAGTTGGGAGAAGCTCCAATTGGAAGAATCCTCGTGAAACAATAGACTCCAAAAATATCTGGATACGCTGTTTGCCCATAATCGGAAATATAGCAGCACGTACTTTACCGCCTCCGTCAGTGACAAGTGTTGCATCTACTGTCAGTAAATTAATAAATCCCTCAAAATTTCCTGTTTCTGAGCCTTTGATAAAGGTATGTATCATCTTTTCTGTATGATCCAATTGTTGCGGATGTACGGGTACTTCATGCCTTATCTTCTCTTTACAACGACTAAAAATCTTTCGGCAATTTGCCTCTGATTTGTTTAAAAGCTCCGCTATTTCACGATACTCGTACTTAAACACTTCTCTTAAAACAAATATAGCTCTTTCAACAGGTGTTAACTTCTCTAACAGTACAAGAAATGCATAGGATACTCTTTCGGTTTGCAGTAGTGTTTCCATTGGATTTAATTTCTCCGTATCTATCTCTGGCTCAGGAAGCCATTCTCCTGTATACATTTCTCTCTGTTTCCGCGCAGACTGTAGTACATTCAAACAATGGTTTGTTGTCACCTTAATTAAATATGCTTTCATATTTCTAATTTGTTCTTGCTCCATATGCTGACTTTTAATGAGTATATCCTGTGCAACATCCTCTGCATCACTAACAGAGCCAAGCAGGCGGTATGCAACAGAGTAAACTAAGGATTGATACGTTCGATACAAAGTTTCAAAATCCATACTATCACTCCATTCTATAGCGTGTTCCAATATAAAAATATATGATTTGTTATAATTCTTTCTGTTACAAAAGGAACGATTCTTCATTTTATACAAACTCTTATATATTGCTGACATGATAATATTGGTTAATTTTTATTCATTGGTATAGATAACAATGCTTTATAGATTGTATCTTGAACAATATTTTCCGCTTCCACTGCATTTACACCGATTTTAAGAAGATATCTATAAATATTCTTAGACGTTTGTATAATTATTTCTTCAACTTTTTCATATGCCATTGCTCTCTCCTTTCTATTAGTTAGACGCCTCAAAAAGAAAAAAGTATACAAAAATTATCAATTTTAATAAAAAAAGCAGACTTTGATAAGTCTGCTTTTTCTTGAAGAAAATATCATTATAAACAAAAAGAGATAGCACATTATGCTATCTCTTTAAGTATGACCCGTACGGGATTCGAACCCGTGTTACCGCCGTGAAAGGGCGGTGTCTTAACCACTTGACCAACGGGCCAGTTTCTGGCAGAGAAGAAGGGATTCGAACCCTCGCACCGCGTTAGCGATCTACTCCCTTAGCAGGGGAGCCCCTTGAGCCACTTGGGTACTTCTCTATATAATATGGCTCCGCAGGTAGGACTCGAACCTACGACCGATCGGTTAACAGCCGATAGCTCTACCACTGAGCTACTGCGGAATAATGGTGGGCCTAAATGGACTCGAACCATCGACCTCACGCTTATCAGGCGTGCGCTCTAACCAGCTGAGCTATAGGCCCCCAATGGAAAAAGCGGGTGAAGAGAATCGAACTCTCGACCAGAGCTTGGAAGGCTCTTGTTTTACCACTAAACTACACCCGCATGAAACTAAAATGGTGAGCCATGAAGGACTCGAACCTTCGACCCTCTGATTAAAAGTCAGATGCTCTACCAACTGAGCTAATGGCTCATTTTGAAAGTGGTGCCGGCTAGAGGACTTGAACCCCCAACCTACTGATTACAAGTCAGTTGCTCTACCAATTGAGCTAAGCCGGCTTGCTATTTCAAAATGGTGGCTCGGGACGGAATCGAACCGCCGACACGAGGATTTTCAGTCCTCTGCTCTACCGACTGAGCTACCGAGCCTTTATGTAAAATGGCGGTCCCGACCGGGGTCGAACCGGCGATCTCCTGCGTGACAGGCAGGCATGTTAACCACTACACCACGGGACCATTGGTTGCGGGGACAGGATTTGAACCTGCGACCTTCGGGTTATGAGCCCGACGAGCTACCAGACTGCTCCACCCCGCGACGATACAATATTCTTTTAAAAAAATGGAGGAGGTAGAGGGATTCGAACCCCCGCGCGACTCTCGCCGCCTGTCGGTTTTCAAGACCGATCCCTTCAGCCAGACTTGGGTATACCTCCAGGGAATTTACTTTAAATGGTGGACCTTGTAGGACTCGAACCTACGACCGGACGGTTATGAGCCGTCTGCTCTAACCAGCTGAGCTAAAGGTCCCTTATGGTAGCGGCGGAGGGGATCGAACCCCCGACCTCACGGGTATGAACCGTACGCTCTAGCCAGCTGAGCTACACCGCCATAATAAAGTTATAA